>DAIMEA010000208.1:0-7123 GCA_036725585.1 Prolixibacteraceae bacterium
GACCACGCGGGGTTCCACTTTTCGTTGGTAGCGACCGTACCATTCTTCGGGTGGGATCTTCCTTTTTCGGATGCTTTTTCCAAAGGGGTCGACCATTCGCTCTTCGATGATTTTGAGCGGCTGTTCGGTTTTGACGTTTCCACAGGTGCGGCATTCACTTTCATCGGGGTTGATGTAGCCGGCTTCGGTTTTGAAATAGGTTACGGCTTCGATGGGATTGCCGAAAAAAGCCGTGCGCCCGCCTTTGTCGAGCACAATCACCCGGTCGAACAGTTTGTAAATATCGCTGGCCGGCTGATGGATATTGACAATGACCAGGTTCCCTTTCAGACACTGCTTTTTCAGCAGGTAGATTACTTTCTCCGAATCGGCCGACGACAGTCCGGAAGTAGGTTCATCGACCAACAAAACCGAAGGTTCGCGCATCAGCTCCAGGGCAATGTTCAACCGTTTTCTTTGCCCCCCGCTCAGAATCTTTTTCATGGGGCTGCCCACCACCAGGTCGCGGGCTTCGACGAGATCAAAATCGACCAGTGATTGCTCGACCCGTTGCCGGATTTGCGCTTCATCCCAGCCCCCAAAACAAAACCGGGCATTGTATTCGAGGTTCTGATAAACGGTCAACTCCTCGAGAAGAAATTCATCCTGTGTAACATAGCCAATAACCCCCTTTAGAATTTCTTCATTTCCCGGATCATACAAATCATACCCATTGATGGTAACCCTCCCTTTCTGGGGTTTTAATTTTCCCGAAAGGACATTCAACAAGGTGGTCTTTCCCACTCCGCTGCCCCCAATGATCCCAACCAGGTCGCCCGACCGTTCCTGAAAACTGATGGGATGCAGACCATACACTTTGCGGCTGAACCGATAGGCCGCATTTTCGACACTCATCACAATACGGGGTTTCCCCTTTTCCTGTATGAACCGGGATAAAATGCTGCTGTAATAGATGGGAATAATTCGCGATGTCCGAAGTATCCCCCCCTGGGGAAAAACATACAAGCGGTTCTGGGCCAGCCGGTGGCCGTTCAGATATAGGTTTCGGGGGCCGAAATATTTGAAAAAGAAAGCATTGATGCTGTTGATCCGGATCAGTTCAAGTTCAACCTGTTGGTTCTCGCGGTATAGATGCTTGATTTCAGGATCGGGATAAGATTCGTTTCCGTTCACCACAAAGAGACAGCTTTTATCGCCCACCTGATCGAGGGAATGAAGGTAAAAATTCACCAGGTGTTTGTATTCGGCCTTTTCAACCTTAAATCCTTTGGCCACCTTGTTCACAATTTTGAGATCGTGTTTGCTCACTCCTTCGGGTTTCCGGATAAAATTCAATAATTGAACAAGGATCATAAACCGGGCTTCAAGATTGAATTGAGCCACCGTTTCGGCACAAATTCTATCCAATAGCCTGTGATTAATAATTTTATCCCCCTTCCCCCCTGCATCGTATAAAAACTCGCGGCGCTCGATGTGGTAATATTTGATCTGATCGTGATAAAATAACATGTACTTATCGACCAGTTCGTTGCTAAAATTTTCCCTAAGGTAGGATTCAACCAGCAGGCGGGAATTTTCAATCGACTCCGGATCCTTATAGTCGGTAATGATGGCAAACAGCCGGATCAGTATTTCGATTATTCCTTCGTACATGCCTTATGCTTGTCGGTTTTATGATGGTTTGGTATTTCGAACGATAAAATTAATGAATCCGGACGACTCTCGCTGCACTGCATCCAAAAAGGTGGAATAATTAATAATCCCGTAAGCTGGGTGTTGCTCGGTGCAGGCAGTTGAAATTAGATGCCATACCGGGTACAAAAAAAATTCTTTTTGTGTGGCTCCCGGATGAAACGCGGGACAAAGCGCTTACAGGATTAAAGGTCTCCGAAAAAATAATACGTCAAAAACTCTACATTTTCCTGCATCCGAAAGGGTGAGCCGGGAAAAAACGTATTTTCGGGCTGAACACAAACAACAATTGGATATGAAGAAGTTTTTGCGGATGATCGTTGCAGGCATCCTTCTTTTTGTTTGTTTTTCCAAAGAATCTTCGGCTCAAACCTATTCCCTTGTCTGGGAAGATACCTTCGACGGAGATCGTCTGGATCCCCGAAAATGGAACGTTGAAGACCAAATTGGCATCTGGAATACGGGGGGGAATAATGAATTTCAGCACTACCGTAAGGAAAATATTCGGGTTGGAGACGATGGAAACGGGAATAACTGCCTGATAATAACAGCAAAAAAAGAAGCGTACAAGGGATACTCGTTCACTTCGGGCCGGGTGAATACAAAAGGGAAATTTGCGTTTAAGCGGGGAAAACTGGAGGCCAGCATTCGGATTCCGGACCTGGCAAATGGTTTATGGCCTGCTTTTTGGGCCCTGGGTTATACTCCCAATGGCTGGCCCGACTGCGGCGAAATTGATGTACTCGAAATGGGCCATGCTGCCGGAATTGCTTCCGGAACAGTCAATCGGTATATCGGATCGCACCTTTTCTGGGGCCCCTACCCCAGCGATTACGGGAAAAGTTACACTGCCGGCTCCGATCTTACCAACGGATATTTCAAACATACAGTCGTTTGGGACGAAAGCCGGATTGCTGTCTTCTTTAACGACTCGTCGCAGCCCTATTTTACGATGGGAATTACCGGCGATAACACCGAAGAATTCCGCGACTATCCTTTTTACATCCTTTTCAATCTGGCGGTTGGAGGATCGGTTCCGGGCATTACCCAAACCGGTGATATCACGGTGCCTCTTCCGGCAAGCATGTACATCGACTGGGTACGGGTGTACCAGGAAACGGGGAAAGAAGATTTTGCCACCACCCGCTTACCACTCTATGGCAGCTATGGCGTTTTTGAGGAAAATGCCGCTACCGATATGCATCTTACCCGGGATTTTGACCTGCAGGTTGAAACATCCGGGGTGAGCACAAACACCAGCGAAGTTCCTTTTGCCGGAGACGATGTGCTGTCGTACAACACAGAAGCAACACAGGCCTTTTACATCGGACTAAAGCCGGTGTTGCCGCGAAACATGGAAAACTATGCCAACGGGAGCATTCAATTTTATCTGAAAACCAATTCTGAAGGCCCGATTACAGTGGGCCTGGCCGATACGCTGGGATCGAAAGCCGGAATCATCCTCTCGGACGAATCGGGCCGGAATTTCCCCCGCGACAACAACTGGCACCTGCTTTCCCTTCCCGTGTCGGGTTTTTCCCCCGCCATCGATCTTACGTCAATCGGGACCCTATTGTATATTGAAGGGACGACCGCAGAACCCGCCACACTCTCGATCGATGAAGTGGTGTATACCGAAACTGTCCCGGCAGCGGGTTTGTACGGAATCTACACCGAAAATCCGGCCATCACCGAACGTTTAGCCATCGACAACGTAACGGGGCATCTGTATAACTGGGACAATACCGTCGCTTTTAACCAAAGTATTTCTCCGTACGAAGGAAGCGAGGCCTTATCGTTCCGCTCGCAAGGCGGTGCCGGCTGGTGGGGTTGGGGAATTTTTTCCGATCAGGCACTCAACCTGGAGAATTTCTCTGACGGATACCTGCATTTTGCCCTGAACACCAAATCGGCCGAATTGTTTCGGGTGACGGTTAACGGGGCGAACAACACAAAGGGGGAAGTGACTTTTCAAAACGGGAACGACCCGTATGGCTTCCTTCGCGACGGACGTTGGCACCGTGTGGTTGTTCCTGTGGCCGATCTGCGCGCAAAAGGCCTCGACCTTTCGTCCTGTGGAAATGTATTTACCCTGTCGGGTGGAAGTATTTCCGGACTCGCGGTCGATGATGTATATTTTTCGGAAAGCCCCGATCCGGTCGATAATAATGGGGTGAATGCGATCGGGCCACCCATCCTTTTGCCCGATTACCTGAGGATGAACTACTCCAAAAAAACAAAAAACCTTGAAATGTCGGGATTTACGGGAAGTGAACAAGTGTCGGTATACAACGCCAGGGGGCAATGTATTCATTTTTCACAGCCCAAAGAATCGACACTATACCTGGATCTTACCCAGGAACAAAGCCCGTTCTGCCTGATCCAGGTCTTAAGCCCTGAGGGAATGTGGATCCGGAAAATTTTGGTTTACTGATCCTTCGTTAGGCTTCGGATCAGCTCAACCTCTTCCGTGCGATAAGGAGTTCCATTGTTGCGAAAGATATCGTGGAACCATGTTTCGGGTTCGCTCCCGTCGGCAATCGGGGTATTCCAGGCATAAATGGTGTTGGTTTTCCCCGAAACAAGACCCCAGTTGATGGCCGCAATGTTCTGGCGTTTTAGTTCCGGCATGACATCCTGAAACGTACTCCCGTTGGTCCGGGCCATGTATTCGGAACAAATGAGGGGCCTTCCGTATTGCTGCAGGGTGTCGATGGCCGCCTGATGCCGGTTCATCGTTTCGTAATTATGGTAGCTGATGATATCGCTGTTTTCGATTTGAAAACGGTTCAGCTCGCTCAGCGACAGGTTCCACACACCGGAAGTAAGCGGTTGTTCGGGCCCGGCTTCCCTCGCCCATTCAAAAACCTTTTCCAGGAGCGGCATCGAACGGTTTCCCCATCCACTGTTGCCGGGTTCATTATATAAATCCCAGATCAGTATCCGTTTATCCTTTCCAAACCGACCGAGAACATCTTTCACATACTTTTCCAATGCAAAAACGATGGAAGGGTCTCTATGGATCAGGCTGCCGGGATCCTGCACCCAACCTGAATTATGGGTTCCGGGAATCGGGTCGGGTTGTTTTCCCACAGAGTATTCCATCCGCCAGCAGTCGTCGAAAAATACAAACATGGTTTTTATACCCTGCCGTTCGGCTATAGAAAGGTACTGGTCCATTCGTTCCTTAAATCCCTCCGGATCGGCGCCCCATGCAGCATGGTGCAAATACACCCTCATGACATTCATTCCGGTACCGGCCGCCCATCCCAGTTCCCGATCAATGGTTCCGGGATCGAAGGTTTCGGCCTGAAACATCTCCAGTTGGTTAATAGCCGTGCTGGGTTGAAAATTGGAGCCTCTGAGCCAACCCTGTTCAGCATACCAGCTTTTTGCTTTCTCAGCACTCCACTTTTCAGCAGAAGATGTTTTTGCCGGTTTTTCGGTGCAGGCAATTAAAAAGAGGAATAGGACGATTAAAATTGCGGGAGTTCTCATCTGTTCCATTTTTAGGTTTTTTTTCGATTAACAAAGCACTTCAAAAGGTGTTTTATTGGAAAATCATTTTTTTCGTTTCAACAAATCCTCCGGTATTCAGTCGGTAGAAATAGATACCGGGCTTGTGAATCCGAAACGCTTCAGGATCAAAAACAATCCGGTGTTCACCGGCTTCAAAGCTGCCATCGAGCACTGTAGCGACATGACTACCCAATAGGTTATAAACTTCAATTTTAACTTCACCCGGTTCAATTATCTGGAAACCAATAGTTGTAGAACGGGCGAAAGGATTAGGAACGTTTTGCTTTAACAAGGATTTTCCCCTTTCAGAATAACTGTTATGACCGCTAAGCAATCCGCTTTCCCAGAAAGCAGAATGATCGGGTTCAGCGCAATTTAAGACATAATCACGGGTAAAAAGAGTATAATAATAGCAATGCCCCGATGCAAGTGACGAGTCGATGCACATTTCGGCATTTCCGCAATAAATGCGGGTCCCATCGCCCCATTCGACGGGAAAACGATCTTGTCGGCGGAATAATCCCACGTCATAGAAATCGGGAACATCCGGAATTTCTCCGGAAAGGACAACCCGGTCAATATCGACAAAACCCGTGTCAGGGCATGATGCCTGAATCACATAGTCGATCGTGACCAGGTTCTCCCGGTCGAAAGCAGCTTTAAAATTGGGGTGCCTTGGATAAGGAACCAGATCGTCGAGCGGAATGACCATTTGCTCCCACTCCATATTCTGTAAAGAAAC
This sequence comes from Prolixibacteraceae bacterium, assembly GCA_036725585.1. Lineage (GTDB taxonomy): Bacteria > Bacteroidota > Bacteroidia > Bacteroidales > Prolixibacteraceae > DAIMEA01. The sequence goes on from DAIMEA010000208.1 coordinate 5,954, forward strand.
TGATTCCGAGCACCAATAATCATCGATCGTGCCATTCCGGTCGTTATCCTGCCGAAAAATAACCTGGAATGAATGACCAGCCCCATCGCCCCGGTAAAAGAACGTCAGGAATTTTGCATCCCGAAAAACCGGAAAATCCTGAAGAACCTGAATGCCGGCATATACACCCCCCGCTGAAGAAATTGTGTACGGAATTCGAAGCGCTTTTCCGGTATTGCCCTCCGTAATTTGTAGTGTATCAATCGGTATCGGCCTGCCAAAAGGTGAGATAAGGGAGCCGTTCGCTGTCCCGATAAAATGGTCAAAACCCTCTTCAAAATCAGCCAGAACCGTTTCGAAAGGCGTACCTTTTTCCGGATTCTCCCAGGTAAAATGAATCGCATTTCTCCGGTAATCGCCCTGCAGGTTCAGGGCCGACAGAGGAGGCACTGTATCCGGGAGCACCGTTAATCTGCCCTTTGAGAAAACGGTATCTGTCGGGTTGATAGAATCGGAGATAGTTGCAAAAATGGAATAGGATCCGGGAGGAATATCGCCGACATTCCATGGGTAGAAATTTTCGTTCCGGTCTTCCGACAGGGTATCGGTTATCGGAATTCCGTTTCCGGTCAATACCGTATCGCTTGTATAATACAAAGCGATTTTTGCCTGATTATCGGGGTCGGAATCGATCCATTCAATCCTAAAAAAGGTAGAGGTTGAATCGTTCAATCCGTTGGGTTCGGTTAACCAGAGTGCCGGTTTACAATTCTCACGGGCATCGAATTGTGCGGAATAAAAAACAGCGCCGCTGGTGTCGCGTGCCTGCAGAACCACCCGGTTCCCGTCATCTTCTATATCGAAGGTGGAGTACCCGGGCGTATTTTTAAAGAACCTGCTGTAAGGCATATCCTTAAGGGTATACTGATCGCGAAGGATGACATTGGCTGCCCCTGCCCGTATGTGGTTAATACCGTTTTTGTAGAGGTGCTCAAAATTGTGTTCATGACCCCCGATTACCAGAATATGTTTCCCCTGCTCCGCATATTTTTCCAATAAAGGAAGGACAAATTTCTTCTGGTTTTCGGACCATTGGGCATGAAAACCGGTTGATAAAATATTGACATGGGTAAAAAAGAAGATCCATTTTGAATCGCAATTTTTTATTTCATCGTCCATCCAGGCTAACTG
>DAIMEA010000209.1:0-6179 GCA_036725585.1 Prolixibacteraceae bacterium
CTGAATCCCTGCAACGGCACCGCAAGAAACAGAAACAAAAAATGAACCTGCGCATCGGCGAACAGCCCCGCAGGGTGCTGCATCTCAATAACCGTGGGTGCAACCCACGGCCGGGGTGCAATGCTCCTCCCGCGAACAACAGCCCTGCAAGGGCTGAACCCCTGCAACGGCACCGCAAGAAACAGAAACAAAAAATGAACCTGCGCATCGGCGAACAGCCCCGCAGGGTGCTGCATCTCAATAACCGTGGGTGCAACCCACGGCCGGGGTGCAATGCTCCTCCCGCGAACAACAGCCCTGCAAGGGCTGAACCGTTTTCAGGGAAAATACCGATCATCGATTTGCACACCCTGCTCTATCAGCAAACGTCGTAACTCATCTTCAAACGTTTCCGTTTTATGGTGTTCCTGTTGCCTCATTATGTAACGTACAATCCGATCCTTATCCATCCAGGCGTACGTTAAGGCTGCATAACCGTCGGCCCAACCTGTAAAAAAAGGGAATCTCCCCGTTTGCTTCAGCCAGACCGACGAAGATGTTTTTAAGTCCCGGATGTAATCCGCTAGCGCGATGGTCGGGTGTAAGTCACACAAAATATGTACATGGTCTTCCATGCCGTTGATCCGGTACAAGGTACATTTCCGATTGTTTATGTAGCCCATGATATAGGCATAAAGATCACGTGAGTGATTTACAACAAGTGTTTTACGACTGTCTTTGGTTCTGAAAATCAGGTGGTACAAAATTTGACGATAGCTTGACATCTTTTTGTTTTTAGTCCCTTTTCGGGGATGGGGTTTAACTTCTTTTTATGGCAGCATAGTAAAAACAAAAGTGGATATCATACGCTTGATGCAATGCATGTTGCACGATCAAAAGATTCACCCCCTTCGGGGATGCATCCTACGCTGGATCCGCTTTCCGTGGGTTGCACCCACGGTTATTGAAATTTAGCCACTTCGTGGCACGATCTCAGCAGTGTGATTTATCCGCTTTCATAAGGAATGCAGTAAATCCTGTCTGTTTTGAACGTGTGTTTTGTAAAAATACGGAAAAAACAAATCGCAAGTCGATTGTACGTTTCATTTGCTCAATAATTTTTCCATTGATCCGGATATCTCCCCTGCACCCGTCTCAGTCTCGCAGAGAGCTGCATCTTCATAATCCTAAAAATCCTTGCCGACTGCAAAAATCCAGCAAGCTCCTCCAGCCCCGCAGGGGCTGCATCTCCATAACCGTGGGTGCAACCCACGGCCGGGGTGCAAACCTCCTCCCGCGAACAACAGCCCTGCAAGGGCTGAACCTCACCACCAGGAGGTCTGCCATAACACCTTCCCCCGGGGGCTCCTGGTTGGAAGGTCTGTCTTTGATTGTTTACGGAGCGCTTTTCTGGTTTGTAAACAGGGCAATCCGCCCGTTACCGGATTAAAAAATGTCGATTGCTTTTTCGATCAGGAATTCTTTTATCTCATTATCGGGAACTTCGGGGCACAGGAATTCCACGGGTTCCGAATAGTTGATATCCTTAAAGTAGCTCAATTGCGCGATGAACAATTTTTTCGAAAATAGTTGACCATAAAGCATGTTTGCCTGTAATGATATCTGTTCAACCGAAAAATGATCTTTTAGAAGAAAATACATATCAACATAGTCTTTCCATTTTGAACGGTTTCCAAGGGCATAAGCTTTCATCGCTGCAAGGTCAAGTAAAGCAGGCATCCTTACTATATTTTCCCATGTTTGGTTTGCTGCTATTTTAAAGGGGTATTGATAAAATGTAAATTTTACATTATTGATCGTAACATTTAATTGTTCGTTAACCCTTCGGGTAACGACGTATGGAAAACCAGATACAGAAATTTTTTCAATAATGCTTCTGGGTTTAATTGCTTGAAATTTGAAAAGGTCAAAATCTATTGAACGCCGGTGACCGATATATAAAGCTATCGCTGTCCCTCCAACAAGAAAATATTCCTTTTTGAACTGACGAACAAAATCCAATAATAGCAATTGATCCGGGTTAAGTATCTCCTTATGCATATTTTTTTAACAGAAGTGAAAAATAGTTATATATTTCAGGGTAATAGTTCAGTCGTTTTCGTCCCTCCAGATTGAAAAACAATCGGGCCACATAGTTGATTCCCAGCAATTCGAACAATTTTAACACTACATCCATATCGCCATAATTAAATATGGTTTCAATAAGCAGTTCGTGGTTTACATCCTCTTTTTTATCCTCGGGGATGTACCAGAAAAGGGCGCTGTTTTCGCGTATGAAGGCTTTAACTTCGGGCGTGTTCATTGCGTTTAAATTTTAAGTAAAAATACCGAAAAATGCGGTTGTGGACAAACGGGTATATAAATCTACCATAACACCGCCCCGATGGGGCTTTTGGTTGCAAGCCAACTGTTTTATCTTTCGTTTAATGAACGGTACTAAATTACATGCAGCTCTGGTTCCCCTCCCGGGAGGGGTAGGGGTGGGTTTCTTTGTCTCCCTCTGAGGTAAAACAGTGTGTAAAAATAAACTATTGGTTTGATATTTGGCGTAATATTAGGAATTTCATTCCATTTTTTACGCTATATTTGCATCAAATGAATAAACAATTTCGATTCAGATGAAAAACCGTCATATAAAAGATTTAATAATCACGAAGGAAAAGTCAAAAACAGGTAGGATAATTATTTTTACAGGAGCAAGACAAACCGGTAAAACAACGCTTTCAAGATTGTCATTTCCCGATTATCATTATATTTCTGTTGAAGACCCTATTATGAGGGGTGAATATACCCGTTTAACTTCTGGCCAATGGAAACAACAACATCCTAAAGCGATTCTCGATGAAGTCCAAAAAGAACCCGTATTGATTGAAAGTATAAAATCGGTATATGACCAATGGGAGGAACCCAGGTATATTCTTTTAGGATCGAGCCAGTTTTTGTTGCTCGAAAAAGTGCGTGAAAGCCTCGCCGGAAGGTGCTCTGTTTTTGAATTATTTCCGCTAACCCTTCCCGAATTGAAAACAAGATCGTTTAGCGACCCGATAAAGAATTCAATATTTCAACAAATTTTACAGCATGGCGTTTCAACTTCTTTTCTCCCTTCCTTTTTACTTGATCCTGAACATACTGAAAAATCAGCAGCCTGGGAACACTATCAGAAATACGGTGGCTACCCGGCTCTTACGGATGATTCTTTTTCAGAAAAAGACCGCTTTGACTGGTTATACAACTACACCCTCACCTATCTTGAAAGGGATATTCGCGACCTGGCAAACTTCAGGGAACTGGAACCTTTTATAAAATTGCAACGTTATCTTGCCATGCATACCGGCCAGCTTATTAATGCTTCAGCCATATCGAGGCAACTGGGTGTAACGTCAAAAACCGTACAACGTTATATTCGTTATCTTGAATTGAGCTATCAGTCAATTACCCTTTCCCCATGGTCGCGAAACCCTGGCAAACGGCTGGTAAAAACCCCAAAAATCCATTTTCTTGATCAAGGTATTGTACAAACTATAGTCCAAAAGCGGGGGGGCATAACAGGTAATGAATTTGAAAGTCTTGTGATATCGGAAATATATAAGCAAGTGAGAAACATTGAAATCCGCTCACCTTTTTATCATCTTCGCACTTCCGATGGACGTGAAGTAGACCTTTTGATTGAACTTCCGGAAGGCTACCTAGCTTTTGAGATAAAAATAGCCTGGAAAGTTGATCGTCAGGATATTCGTCATTTTAAGGAACTAGAAACAATACTTGATAAACCTTTAATTCATTGTTTTTTACTATCGAATGATCCGGTAGTCTATAATTTTGAAGAAAAAATTACCGGGATACATGCCGCGCATTTTTTGGGTTAAATGCTGATAAAGGTTGTTTTCTGTGGCCGATACAGCGTGATGCCTTTTAACAGGGCCGGGAGATCGGCCGGGGCAAAATAAGGTTGGGCGTGAAGGGCCTCACCCCTTTTACGAAGGTTAAAAACCAGAAAATAAGGTTTATATATGCTCTTTAACGGATTGCTGACTAGCGCGATGATAAAATGAACCCTTCGTAGCCCGATGATATACACACCATCCAAACCTTATTTTTACAGGCAACCTTTTATCATGGTATGAATGGCCCCCAAACCCATTACGGTGATGCCGGGTTTCATTGGCCATGATTCAGAAGTGGGACATACAACAAACGTATGTTCGGGTTGAATATCGTCAATGGCATTGTAATTCCCTTTTGATAAGGCAGGTGCCAGGGTTGATTTACACTCTATTGCAAAAACCCTGTTTTTAAGTCGCATCACTATATCAACTTCGGCGCCGTTACTGGTTCTGTAAAAGAACAATTCAGCTTCGGGATATGCAATTTTAATATTCTGAATGACAACTTGTTCCCAAATACTGCCTAAGGCAACATGCCCAAGCAATGTTTCGTACGTATTAATTCCAAGTAACGATGCACATATTCCCGAATCGGCTATGTAAATTTTAGGTGCTTTCACCAATCGTTTTCCCATATTCGAAACATAGGGGGGTAGTACAAACAACATAAAAGTTGCTTCCAATAAATCAATATAGTTTTTTACCGTACCGTTATTTATAGCCAACGATTTCGAAATTTCTGAATAATTTACCGTTTGCCCGTTGTTGTGGGCAAGCATCATCCATAATCGACGCATAACAATTGGCGTGAAGTTTTTCCATTGGAGTAAATCACGTTCAAGAAACGTAGTAATGAAGTTTTCACGCCATTCGGTTGAAATATCCATAGGAGCGAATACCGATCGGGGAAATCCACCTTGTACCATATACTGTGCAAGCGATATGTTCGCGGGCAATTCTTGAAAACCAAAAGGTGAGAGCTGTTTGTACGAAATTCGCCCGGCTAATGATTCTGAGCTTTGCCGCAACAAATCACGCGATGCTGAGCCAAGCAACAAAAATCGTCCATTCTCCTGCCAACTGTCAATCAAATAACGAAGAACGGGAAACAAATCAGGTTTTCTCTGTATTTCGTCGATACAAAAAAGAGTGTTTTTGGGATAAGCATTAAAAAACAACTCGGCATCGGCAAGCTTTCGCAAATCGGCATCGCGTTCCAAATCGAGATACACCCCATTCGATTTATCGGCCAACAAATGTTTAACCATGGTCGTTTTGCCACATTGGCGGGCACCAATAATTGCAACAGCCGGAAAATGCACTAACGATGTTTCTATACTTTTTTCAAGAATTCGTGAAAAATAATCCATATGAAGATCAGTTTTTCCATGCAAATTTAGATTTATTTTCCAATATTGCATGGATTGTTTCGTTTTTTTAATGAAAGGAACCGGTTTGCAGAGACAGATAAACATGGTAAAACATACCTAAAATGTGTTTCTCTTTGCTCTCTTTGCTCATCGGGATTTTTAATTGAATGACGGGATTTCTTCTTTTTCGGGTGAGATTGGCCGATACTGCGGTATGCCTTTTAACAGCGTCTGCAAATCGGTCTGTCGTGGTTTTACTTTTTGATCTACCAAAACACCGCCCCAATGGGGCTTTTTAATACGACCCAAAGGTGTTTATAGAAATCGATCAATTCATTTTGTGCTTTTTTGGGTAATATTTGAATGTCAATCATAATTTTTTGAAATTTCGATCATTAAACAAAGATATAAAAAATGAGCATATTTATTTGGCTATGAATGTTTGCTAAAATCAGATTTTTTCATCCTTACTTTTCAATATTTGTATAAATCCGGATTAACCCAAAATAATGTATAATAGATGTTTTTAGGGCTAGGATAATTCTTGTTGAAATTTTTTGTAGCCGATACAGCGGGATACCTATTATTGCGGAGGGGGATCGGCCGGGGTAAAATAAGGTTGGGCGTGAAGGGCCTCACCCCTAATTACGAAGGTTAAAAACCAGAAAATAAGGTTTATATATGCTTCTTAGCGGATTGCTGACTAGCGCGATGATAAAATGAACCCTTCATGTCCCTTTGATATACACACCATCCAAACCTTATTTTTTACAGGCAACCTTCGTAGCCCGATGATATACACACCATCCAAACCTTATTTTTACCGGCAACCTTCGTAGCCTGTTGATATACACACCATCCAAACCTTATTTTTTACCGGCAACCTTCGTAGCCTGTTGATATACACACCATCCAAACCTTATTT
>DAIMEA010000209.1:6279-7121 GCA_036725585.1 Prolixibacteraceae bacterium
TTTACCGGCAACCTTCGTAGCCCGATGGCAATCACATGTGCAATAACCTTATTAACCTTATTTCAGGTAGCTGCCTTTTAGAAAGCGTCTTTGTGCCACTTCGTGTTTTCGTGCCATTGTGGCAATTATCGGGATTGGAATAGGGGGTCTGGAGAAATGACTTCTCCTCAAACATCTTTAATCATGGTATGAATTACCCCTAAACCCATTACGGGGATGTATCCCACGTTGGATCCGCTTTACGTGGGTGCAACCAGATGACCCGGGACGGGTCAAATGTCGATAGCCCCGGGTTCCATTGCATTTCACCCGAGGCAATGAGCGAACAATAAAACAACCGGCCACGGCATCATTTGCTTAAAAGAATGCGCCATGTATGGCCGGAAGGCAGAAGCCTTCTCTGGGGTAAGATGTTCGGTTGTCCGGGTATGCTTACAACGCGCTACGGTTCCGTTCGATACAAAATTCTGCCGCTGAACCATCCGGGTGGATCGAACGGTTATTCTTTGCGCGTTCCTTTACCCGGGGCGTTGCCCCGGGCTAGTATATTCCGCCCTTTCAGGGCTTTACGGGCAACCCGTTTCCGGATGATCGTTCGATGAATGGACGTTGAATTGCCCCGGCATTTATGCCCGGGGGCCCGGGAACAGGACAAAACACCCGGCCATGGTATCGCATGCAAAAGAGAATGCGCCCTGTATGGCCGAAAGGCAGAAGCCTTGTCAGGGGTAGAAAGTTCGATTGCCAAAGGTTGCTTACAACGCGCTGCCGTTCCGTTCGATACAGGATTCTGCCGCTGAACCGGCCGGGTGGATCGAACGGTTTTTCTACGCGCGTTCTCC
>DAIMEA010000210.1:0-7098 GCA_036725585.1 Prolixibacteraceae bacterium
TGGCTGATCCGGACGCGTGGTCGGGAATGGTTCACCGAACGCTTCCTGCCCCGTCTCAAGCCCTTTTCCATCAGTGCCTTGCTGGTCACCCTGGTACTGTTATTCGCCTTCCAGGGCGAGCAGATCCTGACCCATCCACTCCATATCCTGCTGATCGCCATCCCCCTGACACTGCAGACCTACCTGATCTTTTTCATTACCTGGTTCGGGGGAAAAAAACTGGGCCTCCCCTACCGGATCATCCGGCTCTGTGGAGGCGATATGAGTTTTGCATCGGCCATGACCTATGATTTTGAAGTATTCTCGGCCGCCCAGGAACGCTGGCTCGAAGTGAGCTCTGTTTCCAATTTCGAAACCTTCCAGTCGAGCCGCCTGAAATGTCGTTTCAAAGGGAAAGACAGCAAAAAACCCGAATTGGTTCACACCCTGAACGGCAGCGCCCTGGCCCTGCCCCGAATTGTGGCAGCCCTTCTCGAAAACAACCAAACAAGCGAAGGAATACGCATTCCTGAAGTGCTGATACCCTTTTGTGGGTTCGAAAAAATTATGTGACAAGCTGTTTTTCCTCAGGCTAAAGTCATGATAATAAATTATCGGGGCTTTGGGTCCGTTCCCTCCCGAATGATTGTATTCATTATTTCTGCCACCCTTTTCCCCTTTTCCTGCTTGAGCATATCAATATGATACGCATTGACATGAAACTTGCGAATTTTTCCTTTCACGAAGGAACGATAGTAATTGGTCATCGTTTTGTTATATACTTTTCCATTATTCCCTCCCACACATTGAATCAAACACATATCCCCCTTATAAATGCCGGGCTCATAGTTTTCGGATAATTTGTGGCTAACTTTTGCAATTTCAACGTCCATGCCGCCCGGTTCATTCACCCCCTTTTTGTTTTTGCGTATCTGTTGAAAAACGGATATCTCAAATTTTAAATGATTGAATTTGTTTCGGGCCTTTATCGGATTTCTTCCCACCACAATATCCAGAACCATTCGGATAAGATATTTGATCAACCAGAATAGGAACAGGAGATGCTCTTCCATGTAATACTTGCGGGGATGGAGCTTTCGTCGGAAGTTGTTCATTCGTGTATCCAGGATGATGAGTTTATGAGGATGTCCCATTTTCTGAAGCCAGCATGCTATTTCAAATGCCATGACCCCTCCAAAAGAGAAACCGGCAATATATACCGTCCGTGACTGGGCAATTTTTACTATTTCTTCAACATATCCCTTCGCAATTGTCTTTATTGTATTCCCCGACAAATCGAGCGTATGATCATAACTCGATTGAATGCCAAACACAGGGTGTTGCTTATCCAATTGCTGAATAATTTCATGGTACATCAGAACACTGCCGCCCAGACTATGAACAAAAAACAAGGGCGACAAATCGCCATTTTCATGAATCCCGATTAGGGAATCTCTTCGCCCTTCAAAAGTTTTATACATGATCTCATGGGCTATTCTCTTCACTGTGGGGAACTGATACAGCAAGGAAATGGGAATATGGCGCTGAAATTGATTTTCGATTTCCTGCATTATGTGAACAGCTGCAAGAGAATCTCCTCCTATGTCAAAAAAATGATCGTGAACACCTATTTCACCCACACCCAAATGATGTTCAAAGATTCGCTTCAGCTTTTTTTCCGTTTCATTAACGGGAATAATCTTGTTTTCGGGCTTTTCTTGATTCCGTTTTGGTTCAGGTAATGCATGAAAATTTATCTTACCATTGGGGAATTGGGGTATTTTATCCAAAGGCACGAAAAAAGAGGGGACCATATACAAAGGCAAGCGGCTTTTGAGTTCATATTCTACCCTTTGCATGTCGGCTTCCGACCTGTTCTTAAGGACAATGTATGCTACAATCCGGTAACCCAATGTCCCAATATTTTTCGTTAATACAAGTGATTGGCTGATGTTGCTCATTTTCAACAGTGCCTCTTCAATTTCACCAAGCTCAATTCTGTATCCGCTTATTTTTACCTGATCGTCATTCCGGCCCATAAAAGCGACATCACCTGAGGATAAATAACAAACCCTGTCGCCGGTTTTGTATACTCTTGTTATGCTATCGCCAATTGAAAAATCAACGAACTTTTCTCTCGTCGTTTCGGGATTATTTATATAGCCGGAAGAAAGGGCCGGCCCGGCTATCAACAACTCTCCGGCAACAAAATCAGGCAGGATTTGCATTTCCGAATCAACAACATAAGTTTGATAATTGGGAAAGGGTTTTCCTATGGGCGTATACTCATCCCGGGGTTCTGTTCCGCGAACCCGATATGCCGATGATCCGTAGGTAACTTCCGTAGGCCCATATGCATTCAATACCCGTATTTCAGAATGTAGCCCGAAAAAATTTTCAAAAGCCCTGTTTTTTTTGGCATGCAAGCCCGTCAGAATGGTTTGAAGATAAATCTCTGATTGATTTTGTAAACTTTTGCCTACCCCTTCGAGAAATTCCGGAATAATATAGCTCACATTTATCTTGCTTTCTGTCAGGTAATTCGAGAAATAATTGAGGTCGAGAACCTGCTGTTTCATCATAATATGGGCCGTTCCGCCAAAACAAATGCAGGAGTAGATTTCATCAACCGAAGTATCGAAACTTAAGGGGGCAACACAGGTTCCGGTCCTTTTGTTTTTTACGCCAACCACTTCTCTGTAACTATACAGGAATACCACGATGTTTTCATGGGAAATCATCACACCCTTTGGAAGCCCCGTGGAACCCGAAGTATATTTAACGTAAGCCAGTCCCGGTTTATTTTCGGGCAACAACAAAGGTTGATCCGCAGCAAGGCTTGAAAGGGCATGATTGAAATTCAGGGATTCCACATTGAATTCATCGGCAATATCATCGTCTTTAATAATAAGTTTAACCCGGGCGTTGTCCACCATATATTGAATTCGTGCAGCGGGCAATTCCGGATCGAGCGGTACGTACGCGCAACCCATATTCCAAATTGCCAGATAGGAAATGATCACATTCTCGGATCGTTTCATCATAACGCCAATAAGATCTTCCGGCGTCACCTTTTTTGAATGCAAACAACGGGAAATCCGGTTTGCCTTTTCGCCCAAATTCCCATAGGTTAATTGCCTCCCTTCACAAACCAAAGCCACTTCGGCGGGAGTTTTCAAAATCCATTCGTTTATAAGTTCATGTACACCTTTCGATTTCGGATAGGGAACCTTTCCTTTATTGTATTCAAAAACCTTGTTATGCAATTCTTCGTCAGAAAGTATTTTTATTGTATCCAAAGTTGGCTGGGCCGAATGAAGCAGATTTCTTATAAAAACAGCAAAATGAAGAAAAAAATTCTCGCCAAGAACCTGATTGACACCATTCTTTGAGCAGATCAGATCGATGGTTTTTTTCTTTTCCGAAAGCACCAGTTTCCAGTCAACACGGTCATCATCCCGCTCACATGAAGAATCATTCTGCCATTCGATTAAAAAGGGAATCCTGCGAAACAATTCCTTTTGATCGGTTTCTTTTAAGTAGCGGATTCTCTGGAAAATATCCAGGGAAAAACTGGGTTTTTTATATACAGAGTGAATTGCATCGGAGCACTCATTTAACATATCGCGGCAAGTCCCTTTTTTATTCAAGGATACATGCATGGGAACAATTTCCGAATAATACGAAGCGAAAACGCTTCCAAGAGAATTGCTTTGAAACCAAATATCATAATTGTACCGGTTCAACAATCGTGAAATATACAGAAACAACAACGCAGTGCAATTCGAAAGAAATCCATTGTTGTTGCTATTCGTACAGAGCAGGAATATTTCATCATTTATTGGAAAACTGTAGCTGGGTTTGTTTATGGTGTCAGATTCATAATGAAGCACATTCTGCATCGGGAAATCAACCAAATCCAAATGAGAAAACCTGTTTGTCCAGTATTTTTCCGCTGATATTGCTGTTTTTGTATAATGAAAAAGAGAATCCAGAAAAGTTAAATCGGGATAATCAAACCGGTCTCCGTCTTTTAAACCATGATGTTTGATCAAATCCATTACAGGAACAACTTCCCCGAGAAGTGTCGTTAATTTTCTAATATTCAGAATTCTTTTTGTGCATTGAACCCGCAAAATTGCATTGTCGATAATTTTTATCTGTCCCGGCTCAAGCGGAACCGTGTTATTACTCCAGTTGTACGCATTGACAACATAAATATGCCCCTTAAGGTATACTTTCGGTGTACAGAAGTAATTGTCGTTTTTCCCAAAATACAGGGCCCGAAGAATGGGTTCCCAAACGGATTCCTCTGTTCGAAAATCGATAAAGCCAGAATTTTGGGGGCGTTTGGTAAAAGGATAATACGTTCGTTTATTGAGATCCTGTTTTTTCGGATGCAAGCGATTTTTTTCGATATTGTCCAGAAGTATCTTGAAACTTTCAATTGCAGCAGCAAAGCATTTAACATTCAACACAAACGAAGTATCTGTTTCGGCAATATCCAGTACTTTTTGTTCGAGTATATCTCCTGTGTCAATACCTTCATCCATCCAATGCCATGTTATTCCATGCGTTTTTTGTTTGTTCATGATTGCCCAGGTTGTAGCATAAACGCCGGCACCTTCGGGTAAACAGGAGTCGTGATAATTGATGGCGCCCTTTTCCGGGATGGATAAGATTTCCCTGGTGAGAATGCGTTCGTTAACAATACTAAATAAATAGTCGAACCTTCTTTTCGCAGAAGAGAGAATAATGGATTCAATATTGGGAACAACCGTAACATCATGGGAAACAAAATAATTGGAAACGGGAATATCGTTTGTGATAACCGCGGCTATATCCCAGTTTCTGCCTTTTGCGATTTCATAACATTCTATCAGCAAGTTGGTACTGCCTATCAACACACATGAAGAAACAGGTTTTTCTGTATTACGTTGGATCATCGATTCTGTTATAAAATGCAGCTATTCGCTTTCGAAGAATGCAAACACTTTAAAATTATGCAAAAAAAGAAAGCCAAATAGGAATCGTTATTGTTTTCATACCAATCATTTTATTAACTTATCCCCACATTTATAAAACCAGATTATTGGATCAGGGAAACGAGTTATGAACTGGCAACTAAACGATGTATCGGGCATTTATGCTTTTGCAGTATTCTTATTGCTGATTATTGTCTTCTTTTCTTTCAAAAAAAACATCAATCTGGCGGGAAGGTATTTCAGCTTTCTGGCTCTGGCTACTGTTTTCTGGGCTCTTGGATATTTTCTGGGAATGTTTAGCCGCGATACGGCCTTTAAACTTCTCATGCTTCGCTTGGAGTACCTGGGCAGCCTTTCGGCCGGCTATTTTTGGTTTCTTTTTGTTTTGGCCTATACCCGTCGTGAAAAATGGATCAATCCCATTTCGCTTACTATTTTAGCTTTGATACCGGCCTTTTCTTATGTTCAGATCCTTTTTATCGAACAACATACGTTCTTTTATCGTACTTTTTCTTTTGTCGAAGTCGATCAAATGATCCTGTTTCAAAAAGAATACGGACCGGGTTTTTATATTGCCTGTACCTTTAATTACCTGCTCACGCTTTCGGGACTTGCGCTTATCGTATCCAATCTGAAGCAGGGAAGCCCGTTGTTGTTGAAGCAAAAAGTTATTATAATGGCAGGAGCACTCATCATGTTGCTGCCCAATTTTTTCTACGTAAGCGGGAACAATCCCTTTCAACCCTACGATCCCACTCCGATCGCTTTTGCCGTTGCCGATATATTGTTTATCTATGCAATTATTAAGTATCAGTTTTTAAGCATCGTACCCATTGCCCAAAGTGTAATTTACAAGAATTTGAAAAACGGAATCATTATTCTCGATATCCGGGCGATGGTCATCAGCATGAACGATGCCGCAGGGAAAATCCTGGGAATAAAACCCAAAAGCGCCCTGGGAAAACACATTTCCGTTTTATTTCCTGATCCAAACCCTGTTTTTCCCGGGTTCGGATTGGCTCCGGAAATAAAAACCGAAATATTTTTGGGAGCCGATGAGGCATGCTACGAAATGCACATCAGCACACTTTACCAAAAAGCGGCTGTTCCGGCCGGACAAATCATCCTGCTCTACGATATCACCCAGTTGAAGAAAGCCCTCCTTTCGTTGGATGCCTTTGCCCGCACTGTAGCCCACGATCTTAAATCACCGGTCGCTACCATTGCGAATATTGCTTCGCTACTTACCGACGAGCAACTTAATTGGGAAGAGCGAAAAAAACTGACCGGAATCGTAGCCGGCAATGCCGAAAAAATGACCCGTATTATCGACGCGTTTCTGCTTCTGGCCAAAACGAACCGAAACGAAGAACTGACACGGGAGATCATCGATAACCGGAAGTTGGTCGACGAAGCCCTGACCCGGCTCGATTCCCTGATCAAAGAGCGGGGAGCGGTTATCCGAAAACCGGAAAAATGGATCGATGTATACGGACATGCCGAACTGATAGAGGAAGTCTGGGTGAACTATATCAGCAATGCCATTAAATACAGCGGTGAAAAACCGTTGGTTGCGCTTTCGGTCGAAGAACTCGGTGAGCAGGTTAAAATGTGCGTCACAGACCATGGGAAACCCCTGAGCGAAGCCGATCAGAATAAGTTGTTTGTCAGTTTTGCCCGTTTAGACCAGCACCGGGATCGGGTTGCCGGTTACGGACTGGGCCTTTCGATCGTGAAAAACATTGTCACCAAACTGGGAGGTGAGGTTGGCGTGGAAAGCAACAGCGAAAAAGGAAATTCCTTTTATTTCACCCTGCCCCGCGCCTTCCACTAGCCTGGGGCATGTTTGGACCTCTCCCTTTTTTTTCAAAGGATCGTTCCGAAAAAATCCTTTCCCGGTAAAGCATGAAATAAAAAGGAAGAAAACTTTTGTGAAAATAAAATCTTTTCTATTTTTGCATCGCTCTTTACAAAAGGGCTTTTTTCTATTTGAAGAAATTCCCTAGTAGCTCAGTTGGTTAGAGCGGTCCACGATGGACATCGGGATTAATCCGTAGGTCGTAGGTTCAAGTCTTATGGATGTTTTTTGAAATGAACCAAATAAATTCCCTAGTAGCTCAGTTGGTTAGAGCGG
>DAIMEA010000211.1:0-7081 GCA_036725585.1 Prolixibacteraceae bacterium
CCAAAGCCCGGAAGCTCGATCCCGAGAAAATTGTCTCGGTTTCGGTTATGCCCTGCACGGCCAAGAAGTTTGAAGCCAACCGTCCCGAGATGCATGATAGCGGTTATCGCGATGTCGACATAGTACTCACCACACGCGAACTGGCCATCATGATCAAACAAGCCGGTATCGATTTTATGAAGCAACCCGATAAGAAGTTCGACCGTTTAATGGGCGATTCGACCGGCGCCGCTGTTATTTTCGGTGCAACCGGAGGGGTGATGGAAGCCGCCCTGCGAACCGCATACGAAATTGTTACCGGGCGCGAAGTGCCCTTCGAAAACCTCAACATAACAGCCGTGCGGGGTATGGAAGGAGTACGCGAAGCCGTCATCAAAATCGAAAAACCACTCGAACAATGGGCTTTTCTCGACGGAGTGGAACTGAAATGTGCCGTGGCCCACGGACTGGTCAATGCAAAGCAGGTAATGGATGCCGTTAAAGAGAAAAAAGCCGATTACCACTTTATTAAAGTGATGGCCTGCCCCGGTGGTTGTTTGGGTGGCGGTGGACAACCCATCCCCACCAATCCCGAAATCCGGGCGCGCAGAGCCGAGGCTATTTATGCCGAAGATGCAGGTATGTCCATCCGAAAATCGCACGAAAACCCCGAAGTGGTCAAAATATACAACGATTTTCTGGGGGGACCCCTGGGCGAACGATCCCATCATCTGCTCCATACCACCTATGTGAAAAGGGAGCGATATTGAGTATCGAACAGGACTTAGTTGATGACCTTGTTCCTGGGCACTGTTGCGATGAAATCCTTCAGGTAAAAAGGCTCAAAATATGCAAGGTCGGCAACGTCGTTTTGTACAAATTGCCGATATGCCGGCAGGGCCATGTTGGCTGCCGAGGTATATACCGAAGAGATAAAATGAATGCGGGGATCGTGCAGGCTGTTTTTGAACTTTTCGGAACCGTTTCCAAACAGGTACAAGGCATTTGCCTCCGGAAAGGTGTCAAAAAAGGATGCATCGATTATCCGGGCCGAAACTTCCTGTACAGCATTTAAATTGCGGTCGAATACAGACAGATAGGCTTCCATGCGGCGGGCGTCGATCATGGGAACGAAAAGGGGATTCCAGTTCCCCTTTTCTTTTCCGGGTAGATCGACGATGCCCAAAACCCTGTTTGCCATTGCCTTTAAGGGGCATACAGCCAGGAGTGGTTTCCCGGCCGCATAGCAAAAACCTTTTGCAACCGAGACGCCAATCCGGAGCCCGGTATACGATCCCGGTCCCCGACTTACTGCCAGGGCATCGAGGTCGCTGCTCCCCAAATGCCAGGAATTTAAAAGTTCATCGATAAAGAGGGTGAGCAGCCGGGCATGGTTCAACCCGGTCTTATTTTCCCGCAATTCGGTTGTTGTGCCGTTTTCCGTTAGGGCAACAGAGCAAACTTCGGTGGATGTTTCAATGCATAAAATTCGGGCCATACAATAGCATTAGGGCGAAGGCTTGGGGAAAGAAACGGGCAGGAACGGGATCAGTCGCGTTTCATGATGCCATAACAAATGATCCGGACAATGTTATCGACCGACATTTCGATGTCAAAATTTCCGTAATTGCCGGCCGACAAAGGCATTTCCAAACCTTTCATGGCCGTGGTTATCCCGATTGCCGTCAGGTTCAGATCGTCGATGTTAAATTTATCGCGCCGGACACCTTCAATTAAAATCCGTTTGATCATACGGATTTCGTCTTTCTCGTTTTTTTCTTTTATTGCATCAATAAAACCGATAGCGGTAACGTCGTTTTCCAGGGCATTGTATAAATTGGCCAATCCCCGGAATGTGGAAAGCTTGGTGAGGATGTATTCCCGCAGCTTTTCTTCCGGGTCCATGGAACGAAAAACCACTTTTTCGAGGGCTTCCTTCAATATATCGACCTCTTTGGCAATGACCGCCTGAAACAAATCTTCCTTGCTGTTGAAATAGTAGTAGAGCGAACTTTTTCCTTTTCGGACTGCATTGGCAATATCGTCGAGGGTTGTTTTCTTGTAACCGTATTTACTGAAAATCTCCTGAGCAATTTGAAGGATGGTTTCCCGGTTTAGATCTTTCTTGTTAACACCGTTTTCGAGTGCTCCCATAGTCGATTGGTTTACAAATTCAAGACGAAAATAGCAAAAAAAACGAGATTTCCGTTGCCGGATGACCGGTAGCGCTTTCTTTTATTTCTTCACCCGTTCGGAATAAGAATTATCACGGGTATCGACTTTGATGATATCGCCCGTGTTGATAAAGATGGGAACCATTACTTCCGCACCGGTTTCAAGGGTTGCCGGTTTCAGGGCCGTTGAGGTGGCCGTGTTTCCTTTATCGCCCGGTTCGGTATACGTTACTTCCATTTCGACAAAGGGCGGCATCTCGAGAGTTAACGGGGTCTCCGTATCGGCGTGAAAGTTGATTTCAACCGTGTTCCCTTCTTTCAGCAAACCAGGGTTCTCGATCAGCTCAGGCGCAATGATCACCTGCTCAAACGTTTCGGTGTGCATGAAGTTGAATCCCATATCGTCTTTATAAAGAAACTGATAGGGTCTTCGCTCAATACGGACAACATTGATCCGCACACCGGCGTTAAAGGTGTTTTCGATAACTTTACCGGTTTTCAGGTTTCTCAGTTTGGTGCGGACAAAAGCAGCGCCTTTGCCAGGTTTTACATGCTGGAATGAAACAATGGAGAAAAGTTGATCGTTGTACTCAATGCACAATCCGTTTTTGATATCTGCTGTTGTTGCCATATACGATGCTTAAAATTCAAAATTGCTGTGCAAAAATATAAAAAATCCCGAAAACCTATTGCATGACCCAAAATGGGTAAATGAAACCAAATATGTATCTTTGATGGCCAAACCGTATACGCAATGGATAAAAAGAAAGCAGCCTATACCGAAGGGGTGGTTTCGATTGTCACGAACACGTCCCTGTTTGTTTTGAAGCTTTGGGCGGGGATCGTTTCCGGATCGATCGCGCTGACCGCTGATGCCTGGCATACCCTGTCCGATTCGCTGAGCTCGGTGGTGGTGATTGTTGCCGCTAAGCTTTCGTCCCGAAAACCGGATAAAGAGCATCCTTTCGGGCACGGCCGGTGGGAACAGATTGCCGCTCTGTTCATCGCTTTCCTGCTGGCAGTGATTGCCTACGATTTCATGAAGAATTCGATTCTTTCGTTCCGTGCTAGAGAATCGGCAACCTTTGGCACCTTTGCGCTTGTTGCAACGATTGTTTCTATCGTGGTTAAGGAAGGGCTGGCCCAGTATGCATTCTGGCTGGGGCGGAAAACCGATAACGTGGCGGTGAAAGCCGACGGCTGGCACCACCGCACCGATGCCTTATCGTCGGTTGTGGTTCTGATCGGAATCCTTCTTTCCGGCAAACTGTGGTGGACCGACAGCGTTTTGGGCGCCATCGTTTCGCTCATGCTCTTTTATGCCACCTGGGAAATTGCCAAAGAAGCCATTGCCAAATTGCTGGGTGAAAAACCCAGTCCCGAACTGGTTGATAAAATTGAACAGGCGGTGCAACACGTGCATCCCGAACACATGCAGTTACATCATTTTCACATTCACAACTACGTGAACCAACAGGAACTGACCTTTCACATCCGACTCGATAAGAATCTGAGTATCGAAAGAGGGCATTCCATTGCCACCGAAATTGAAAAAATCATCAAAAAGGAATTTGGAATCACGGCAACCATACACGTCGAGCCCCTGGATTTTGTGCATCCCGACCGCTAAAACAGGGAGCCATGGCATAGGGGACTGCCGGGTTCAATCATTGTCCGGATCTTCGGGCACAGAAGGTTCCTGCTCCTCGCTTTCGAGGCTTTCTCCAATCAGTGCAACAGCTTGTTCGTGTGGCAGTTCCTGCACGGTTCGCAATTTCCGTTCGATGGCCCGTGAACGCACTCCTGCCCTGTCGATCACGTGGGTGGCCTCCTGAAGTTTCTTCCGGGTTTTTTCGAGGACAAGGCCAAAGTTGCCGAACTCGGTTTTCACTGCGCCCAGGATTTCCCATACTTCGCTTGATCGTTTTTCGATGGCCAGGGTTTTGAAACCCATTTGGAGGCTGCTCAGAAAGGCGACCAGGTTGGTAGGACCGACCACCGTAACTTTATAATCGCGCTGAAGCGACTCGAACAAACCGGTGCGGCGCAGAATCTCGGCATAAAGCCCTTCGGTAGGCACAAACATGATGGCAAAATCGGTGGTTACGGGTGGGTTGATGTACTTGTCGCGAATGTCCTTCGCGTTTTTCCGCACCGAATTTTCAAACTGTTTGGAAATTGCTTCGGCCTCTTTCGGGCCCAGCGAGGGCATGGCGTCGTAGGCTTCCATCAGGCGCTGGTAATCTTCGACCGGGAATTTGGAATCGACGGGCAGGAGCAGCGACTGGTCGTTGTTGTTTTTTCCGGGGAGCTTGATGGCAAATTCGACCCGTTCCTGGCTGCCTTCTTTCACGCTGGCATTTTGTTCGTATTGCTCGGGTGATAGGATTTCCTGCAGGATGGATCCCAGCTGGTATTCGCCCAGGTTTCCGCGGGTTTTCACGTTCGAAAGCACTTTTTTCAGGTCGCCCACGCCTGTAGCCAGGGCCTGCATTTCGCCCAGGCCTTTCTGGACCTGTTCGAGCCGCTCGCTGATCATGCGGAACGATTCGTTAAAGCGTTTTTCGAGTGTTTCCTGCAGTTTTTCATCCACCACGCGCCGCATGTCGTCGAGCTTTTTGCTGTTTTCTTCCTGCAGAGTCCTGAGCTTGTTCTCGACGGTATCCCTGATTTCTTTCAGCTTATCTTCGGTCTCTTTCTTGATGAGCTCCTGCCGGTGTGCCAGATCGTCGAATTTCTGTCGCTGTACTTCGTTGAAATCTTTCACATTCTGCGTGAATTTTTCTTCGAACGACTTGAGAGAGCCGCTTTGCTCGGCCCGGTTGTCCTTGGCCGCTTTTTCGAGTTGTTCCTGAAGGTTCCTGGTTTTTTCGTCGAAGGTTTTTACCAAAGCCGAAAGCTGATTCGAGAACAGCTCGAACTGGTTTTTCTGTACCAGGGAAAGATCCGAGATGGTTTTCGACAGGGTTTCGCCCAGCACCTTGAACGACTGGTTCACCTCTTCGCGATTCTCCCGCGACGAACGTTGGTTTTCTTCCCGGTTCCGGCCGAACTCTTCCCGGATGAGCGAGTCGGTTCGTGCCAGGTTTTCCGAGAGTTTATCCAGCTCCGGTTTCCATTCCCGGGCCGGATCTTTCCTTTTCCCGAGCAGGAGAACCAGGAGCGTTGCTCCAGCGAGGAGAACAAGGATGATGAGCAGAATCATTTCGGTCATTTCGGTGTTTTTTTACGAGTGCATTCGGGTTCAGCCATAAGCAGACGATGCCGGTTCAATGTGTTCGAATAGGGGGTATCAACATACCCTTCATCGTCTTGTGCTATTCATTGCCTCAAAGATACAATGAAGAATTCCTTTTCGGAACGGATGAAGGAAGAATCAATACAACATGTTCCCCAGTTTCAAACCCACATAAAAGGTCCGGGGCTGGCTTGGGCCGTAGATATAACCCGGATCGCGGTCGATACCCCGGTCGAAATCGCTCTGGTACGATTGGAAAATATTTTTCACGCCTGCGTAAAACTGGAGCGAGGCTCCGTTCACTTTCACGGAATAGCGCACTTTAATACCCAGGTCGAAGAAGGGTTTGGTTTGGCGTAACGCACCTGCATCGGGATTTTCGAGTTCGGGGCCGAAATAAGGTACCTGCATTACGCCGGTATAGGTGGCCGATGAGGAAAGAGCGAGATTCTTCAGCACCTTTGCGTCGAGGGTCAGGAATCCATAGGAATCGGGCGTCCGGAAAAAGCGTTTTTCGCCAAAAGCTTGTTCCTGCTCGTACCGGCTCGATTGAAGGGTAAAACCCGATTTGAGGCTAAGGTTTTTGCCGGGGATCATATTGAATTCAAGGTTCAATCCCTGTACCGTCGCACCCCCTTCGGAATTGGTGCGGGTATAAACCACCACACCGTTTTCGTCGGGTTCTCCGTATTCGTTCACAAATGCATCGTTCAGGCGGGTATAAAAGGCTTCAGCGGTGAAACCCACCAGGATTTGGCCCAATTGCTGGTGGTAATCGGCCGAGGCAATCAGGCTGTGGCTGGTTTCCTGGATCAGGTCGGGGTCGTTTCGGTGCAGCACCTGCCGCGATCCCGATGTTTCGATGTGCAGGTCTTCATCAAAAATCTGGGGAGCCCGGTAGCCTTGTGAATAACTCAAACGCAGCTGAATTTCCGGGATCATTTCGTATTTCAGGGTGACCCTGGGACTGAACACATTGCCCGATTTCGTTTTAAGGGAATCGCCTGATAAATCGCTGATTTCGTACCGGTCGAAGCGTCCGCCCAGCGACAGGTCGAGAGAGCCAAAATCCATTTCGTATTGGGCAAATCCCCCCATGATGCTGCTTTTTTGCAGGGCTACCCGGGTATTTTCGGTATGGGGAATTTCGATCAGGGAACCGTTTTCAATCAAAGCATTTTCCCAATCGGGGTACCCCATTTTTTGATCATCGAGCGATTCTTCACGGGATTCGATGCCCAGGGTAAGCATCGAACGGTCGAAACGCATCAGGTATTGGCTGCCGATCATCCAGGTCAGGCCGAGGGTCTCCCCGTAATCGGCCAGCGATTGCCCGGCCCCGTAATAGGAATTCCGGAGAATATGCTGGCCGGAAACATACACCGACCACACGTCGTTATCGCGGACAAATTGCTCGAAGGTGAGGGCGCCCGTACTGATGTTGTGCCGCACTGCTTCGGCGATATCGGCTTCGTGTTCGGGCCGGTCGAACCGGTTGCCGCCCCGCCGGTCTTCTTTAATGGTGAAGAAATCGGCCGAAAGCTTGTTGCGATTTCCGAAACGGTGAAAAACGCGTGAGCCAAAGGTCGTGTTTTTGATTTTCGCGAGTTCGGAGAAACCATCGTCGTTGGCATCCCAGGGATCGCGGTCGCGATAAAAACCATACAAGGCCATGCCGGTTTTGTTGTCA
>DAIMEA010000212.1:0-7029 GCA_036725585.1 Prolixibacteraceae bacterium
GCCCGCCTCGATGCGGATGTTTTTGGGGTCGTATTCCAGGCGTCCGTTCACTGGGTATTTTTTCACAAAGGCCCTGAAATTGTCGATCGATGTTTTCGGATGGTAGGTCATTTTTTGGGGATAGAGGTAGATAAACCGTTTGTAGCGTTTAATTTTCTCCAGATTATGCTCCAGAATCGAAAGAAGGGCTGTGCCAAAATCCTGGCAAACATACGAATGATGTTTCCCGGAATGAATGTTCCAGTCGATAATCAGGAGTTTATCTACCGGTATCTTATGGATGATCCGGCTGACCTCAGGGTGGTCGAAATTCATCACAATATAGTGGCTGTATTTGCCAATGCTGTCGTTGATGATGGTTTCGAGTACTTCGATGTTGTAGTGGTGAAAATGCAGATCGACCGAAATGGTGTCGGGGAGGTTCGACCGGAAGCCATCGTACAGCACTTCTTTATAGGCCTTGAAGGTGTCGAGGAAAAGCAAAACCCGGTTCAATTTTCCCTTGATAAAATACCCCCGGTTGGGTACCGACTCAACCAATCCCCGGTTTTTGAGTTCTGAGTATGCTTTAAACACGGTATCGCGCGAGAGGGAGGCATTGCGGACCAGGTCGTTAACCGAAGGCAGCATGTTGCCCGGGGCCAGTGTGCCTTCGCTGATCGCATTCGATATGGCATCGACCAGCTGAAGATACTTCAGCGTGTTGGCCTGGGAATCGATTTGAAACGAAAACGACATACTGTTCTGGTCTGTTCTGGTCTGCAAATATACATTTGTTTTTGACATGAGCAAAGCTTATGCGGGAAATGAAAATATGTTTTCCGGCATCTTTTTAAAGAAAAGTATCCGATCCGTTTTTTAATCGAAAAGCAGTTTGGCCGTTTGGCTTTGCCCGTTCCAGCGTAACCGGACAAGGTAAAAACCGGCGGGCAGGGGGGCATCGATCACGGTTTCGTGCATTCCTTCGGGAACAGCGTTCAGATTTTTTGTGAGGATCTGTTGCCCGTTTAGTCGGTAAATGCTGACGGAGGCTGTTTGTGTATTATCGGTGCCGAATCTCAGGCTGATGCTTTGGCTTCCGCTTTGGAAAACGCGAAAGCCGGAAGAGGCCAACTGATGGGGAACACCCACGCCAATCGTTGTTTCGAAAGCGCCCAGGTCGGGGGCGATGCCCAGGTAGGGGAAGCCCAGGTCGATGCCGGCGTTGATCAGGTCGCTGCCAGGGGCGAGGTGCATGAATTCAACATCGGGCAGGGAGCCATCACTTTTCCGTGGCCCGGATATCCCGGTGGTGTCGACGCTGAGAAAATCGCTGGCGTCGACGGAAAAGCGTGTATCCCAGCTGTTGCGTTCCTGGTCGACGAAACTGGCCACATTCCGTTTGCCGTTATACAAGACACAGTTTTTGATCTCGGCCGTTTTTCCCGAAGCAAGAGTCAGGGGAATGCTGTAATCGTTTCCTTTGTTTCCATAGCCGGTGCAGTTATAGAAAAACATGCTGCCCTTGTTGTTGTTCTGGTCAAATCCTTTTGCTTTGTTGTAGAAAGCCAGGCAGTTAATTAGGGTGAAATTGTGTTTCAGGTTTTTGTCGTCGCTCCCGCCTACTTTAAAACCGTTTCCGTTGGCTTTTTCGCCCCCGTCGGTTCCGTCTTTGAAATACCCGTTGCCCCAGGTCCAGCAATTCTCGAGCACGGTAGTCACGTCGTTGTTGCCCCGCATGTAGCCGTCCCATCCGTCGTCGACATTGTACCAGGCCCGGCAGCCATAAAAATAGTTGTTGGATCCTACATCCAGTTTGGGGGCAAAACCATCGGCATCGCCATAGTCGGTGGGATCGGCATTGAAATAGGAGTCGCAGTTGATGATTTGGTTGTCGTGGGCGCCCTTGCCCAATTGCAGGCCCGTATCCTTGTTGTCGTGAAAGCTGCAATTTTCGATGGTGTTGTTTCCCCCGGAAATATTCAGGGCATTATCGCCGGCATTTTTCATCTCGAAGCCTTTTATTTTCCAGTAATTTCCCGAAAGAGTCATTCCTCTTTTTCCAAAGGCGGTTCCGGAAAAATCAAGTACCGGGTGTTCGCCGGGATAGGCCAGGAGAAAAAGGGTGTCGGTTTGGGTGCCGCTTTGGGTGAGGGAAAGGGTTGTGCTGTGTGGGTAGGTTCCGCCCCGAACCCAGATTACATCGCCGGCGCCGGCTTTGGCCAAGGCAGTTGTAAGCGATGCCAGGGGGCTCTCGGCCGAGGTTCCGGTGTTGGTGTCGGAACCATTGGTCGCCACAAAGTAGTCAACCGAAAACGAATAATGTGCCGCGAGCAGGAGGCAAAGCACCAAAGAGGATTTTTTCATCGTTTGCTGTTATAAATTTCAAAACCAGTATATACGCTTTTCCGGATTGGTCGGAAAAAGATATTTCCGCTTTCCGGTAAGCAGCTAATGAAACGGGGGGCAAAGTAGAATTTTTTTCAGGGAAATGAAAGGATTTTTGTGTGCATAGACCGGAATTAATCGGGTTGTCCGTTTCATCGCATTGGTTTTTCGTGAATTCCTGCTTCCCGTTTAGCTTGCGTAACGGGGTAGCGAGGTTTTTATCCGTGGCGTTCCGCGATGCCTGCATCGGCGTCATCCGCGTTCCCATGTTTTATGGCACGCGGATAAAGCGGATCTTCGAACGCGGATTTTCGCTGATTTTTCCTCTCGTCACTGACGAGAAACTGTAAACCCCTCGTTACGCAAGCTAAACGAGGGGTTGCGAGGTTTCCAAAACCTGTCAGGTTTAAAAACCGCATTCGTTTAAGAACCCCATCTTATTGCAGACAGGGGTTTCACCCGCGGGTGAAATCCCCCATTCGTATTTGTTCGAATCGGTTTAGGAACCTTTATCCCTGACAGGGTTTCGAACCCGTATCGCCGGGTGCCGGAAGAGCTTTCTGGAAATGTTTAGGAACCTTTATCCCCGACAGGGTTCAGAACCCTGTCGGGGGTAAAAGACATACTGCGTCTTTGCGGGTGTAATTTTTCTCCGCGTCTCCGCGCCTTTGCGGTTAAAAAAACCTCTTTGCGTCTTTGCGCCTCTGCGGTTAAAAATTTCTCTGCGCCTTCAATTATTCCACCACCACCTTGCCGCTTTGCACCCCGCCTTTTTCGCTTACAAAGCGGTACAGGTACAGCCCCGTTCCCGGGGCGCACAGGGTGGTTTCGGGCGCGGTGAGGGGACATTTAAGGATGCGTTTTCCAATGGGAGTGTACAAGGAAAAGGTGCCGGGTTGTGTATCGGGGGCATGTATTTGAACAACAATCCACTCGCTGCCGGGGGAAAAAACCCGCACAAGCTCGTCGCTGTTTTGGATCGATTCCGCCGAGTTGATAAAACAACCCGAATAAGTAGTGTTATGATAGATCAGTTCGCCCTGTTCTTCGAAGCAGATCAACTTGTCAACTCCCCCCGCCAGCATAAAAGGGCAACTTTCGTCAGGAGTAGAATTCCAGGCGCCAACACCTTCAATCCAAATTGTTGCAATACTGGGTTCCTCAGGTGTACTCAGGAAAATATATTTTAAGTTGCGATTTCCAAATGGTTTTATTGAGATGGAATCGACCCGCAATTCAAGATATCCGTCGCGATAATAGTCATCATTTATCTGAAGGTTAAAGTCATAACATAGAAATTCATATCCCCCTGTAAAACGCGTATAAACTTTTCCATCCGTTTCTTCCCGCATAAAACTCCGGATGCGCCAGCCTTGTTTTTCCCGGTTGTCGGAAGAGCACAATTTTGCATAGATCCGGTTGTCGATCAGGGTGTCTCCTTTAAACTGTAAGTACTTCGATTTTGGGGGCATCCAGTTCGACCCGTCAAAGCCAAAACTGGCCACGCTCCAAACCTTGCTCGTATCGATGAAATTTTGGGCGAAAACAAGGATGCAACAGGTATTCAGGATGATCGTAAGAAATAGGTGTTTCATAAATCCCGTTTTTAATCGATTAATCCTTTGTTGAATAATAACGTACCCCCGGTTTCAACCGAAAACGATTTTCCATCGGGGAGGTTAAAGTTATTGCATTATTTCGTAACAAATCCTGACAGGGTTCAAAACCCTGTCAGGATTAGCAAGCATATGCGATATTTTTACAACTATCATTTTGCTTTCGAGGCATACTATTCCAGCAACACCTTAACCGTTTGCACGTTCCCGTTATTCAATGTAACCTGCACAAGATACGCACCTCCTGGAAGGCCGTCAGTATGAAACGTGGCCGAGGTTGAGTTTACTTTTGTGAGCGCAGTAATAGTTGTACCGTTAATATTAAGCAGTTGAACCTGTTTTATTTTTTTAACGGCCTCAACGGTAATTTGCTTTTCCGATTGGTTAACAAACACTCTTGCCAGCTTTTTAATCCCCGATTCTTCAATGCCTGTAAGGTAAGTTTGCCCCAAAAGCAGTGGATAATTTGGGATATTGCAGAAAGCATATTTATCGATATAGAATGAAAATGTAGTACTATAAACTTGATAACCCATTATCCAACCATAGTAATAGTTATTGTTAATTGTAAATCTTACACCAACTATTTTTCCGCTATCATAATCTGACCACATTAAGTCTTTAGTGTGCCATCGTATTGAATCACATGTTAATGTATCCTTACAGTATTCTGAATGTATAAAAGCATATTCGCAATGTTCATTAATTGATAGAATCCTACAGTGGTGACCAAATGAAGGTTGTGCAATGTATAGTGCAATATCAGGAATTTGGTCCTGGTTGATATCAAGCTTTAACGAATCTGGTACAGAAACGAATTGTGAATCAGGGACAAAATCATAAACTAAGATTTCATTCTCATGTGTGATTTTTTGAGTAAATGATTGATTAATAAACATTACTCCAAAAAGTAATAGTAAACAAATATTTATTGGTTTCATAATGTTTTTCTTTTTTATTGAGGACATGCGTGTGTAATCAATTCAAGGCTGCTGCCAAGCGGAAGATCAAAATTACCATTAATGGTGATGCCATTCGTTGCCCTGAACACTGTGTTCGAATTGGAAGGCATATCAATATCGTAGCCATAGCCGCCAATGGTAATGGTTCGGTAGACTTTGTAGTCAAAAGCTGCTAACTGTGTGTTATCCTGGATAGGCTTATCAGTACCACATAAACATTTAAGTTTATATACTTTCACATAGTCGATGACCATTTCATTTGGGAAACCGTCTGTTATTAACACTTCTTCATCAAAAACCCAATTATCAACTGCATTATTAAGGACTAAATTCATACTCCCGGAAGGTACAGTGCTACCTTTGAAGCTCCCGATTAACTGGTTATCAAAATACCATTTAACCAATCCGGGAGACCACTCTACTCCGTAAATATGCCAGTTAGTTAAGTCTGGTTCATTGACAGGTACGTAATGATAATAACGACCGTAGGTGTAATCGTCAACATTTTCAGGTTTAGTGCCATTATAATAATATATTTGTCCTTCGTGGTAACGGGGTGATCCTATAGGTCCAGGATTTTGTTCATGCATAGTAATACCTCTTGAATATTCAAAAATATCAATTTCCCTATAGTTATAGGGATAAGTATCATCACCGCCCCAAAGCCAGAAAGCAGGAAATGCTCCCCTGTTTACAGGTATTTTGCACCGAGCTTCGAAATAGCCGTAAGTTATTTGTTGCTTATAGGTCTGTCCGACACAAACTGCGCCTGAATAGAAATACAAAACATTATGAGCAGGATTTTTACTTATACCCTCGGGAACTGTATATTCACTGGTGTCGATTAGCCCGCCCGCATATTCTGCTTCCAGCCGCAATGTGCCATCGGCATAAAAATTTGCATATTCTCTCTGATATACCTGATGCTCATTCACTCCATGTGTTACTAGTCCCGAAAGGTGTGCTTTCCACTTGTTATCGTTGGGGTAATCCATCCAGTGGTCATCACTCCAGGGTGAACGGGTTGGATTAAAATAATCGTAAAAGTGCAGAGAAGTGTTCCAGTTCGGGTCTACCGAGGGTTGGGCTGCCAACTGGAGGGCAAAAAACAAACCCGTAAAAAAAATTAGTATTTTTTGTTTCATAACATTTCCTCCCGGCTATTTCGTTAATATCATCTTCTTCGTATCTACCTCTTTGCCGTCGGCTATGAGGGCATAGAGGTACATTCCTGCTTTAAGGGAATAACCTTCAATAGTTACCGAGGTATTGCCCCTTTCAGTTATATTAAACGATTTGATCTGTTCGCCCTGCATGTTGTACAGGTACAACTTTGCTTTTGAGGCTGTTGTGGGCAGGTACACATCGATACGTGTCGTAGTGCTGAAAGGATTGGGTACGTTTTGTCCGAGGCTGGCTTCTTTTGTTTCATCGGTAATGGTTTCTGTGCCCAGAGAGGCCGATTTCATGCTGCCCCCGTTTTTCAGTTCGTCCATTTCTGCGGTCAATTCTTTAAGGGCTTCCACAATTACGGGGATGATGGCGTCGTAGTTGATGTAATACAGGTCGGCTTCTTCTTCATAATAAACCGCTTCGGGGATAACCCCGATCACTTCCTGCGCAACAAATCCCAGTTGGTCTTTCTTTCGTTCGGTTTTTGCCTGTTTTTCCCGATCGTTCCCGTTCTCACCGGAGTCATCCAAAATGTAATCATACTTTTTGCCGGTTAGCTGCAGTATTTTTTCCAAGGGTTGGTCAATTTCTCTGAAGTTTTCTTTCAGCCGGAGGTCAGACGTCAGAAGGGTGTTGGTGGCATAATGGTATTGCCCGCAGACTTTATAAAATTGTTTTCCGGGAACCCCGCAATATGCCGCGTTGTTTTCGTCGGGATAAATACTCGAGGTAGATCCGTAAACGATGATGTTCAGGTCATTGGCAAGTTTAACATTGCCATTGGCAGCGACACTGATTTGTGCTTTCATACCGAAGGGAAAGAACGCCAGAGGCAACAGGAAAAACAGGCATTTCAGTTTGTTTGTTTGTTTGTTTGTTTGTTTGTTTGTTTGTTTGTTTGTTTGTTTGTT
>DAIMEA010000213.1:0-7010 GCA_036725585.1 Prolixibacteraceae bacterium
CACGCAGGTAACCTTCAATAAGCAAGACGGAACGATAGCAAACGTGCAGGTGAACAATACCCCGATCCCGCTGAGTAACGGTCCCCTGCCGGTGGGCATGAAAGCCGAGGCTTTCCGTTACGAGGCACGTTCCGAGGGCAACAAAGCGGTATTTACGGTCGGGTATAAGGGAGGAATTGATTCGATTCGCTGGGAGATGCACCCCGACGGGAAACTGAAAATGTCGATGCTTGCCCTGAACAAAGCAAGCAACGATGGAGGTTTCGACGGAGGCTTCATTAGCGATAAAATCGATCTGTGGGGCATAACGTTTCGGTACCCCGAATCAGAAGTGACGGGTATTAAGTGGTTTGGAAAAGGCCCTTACCGGGTTTGGAAAAACCGGCAACGGGGAACCACTTTCAACCTCTGGGAAAAGAAGTACAACAACACCATAACGGGCGAATCGTTTCAGGAGTTGATTTATCCCGAATTCAAGGGATATCATGCCCATCTCTACTGGGCCGAAATGGATACAAAAAAGGGGATACCCTTTATCCTGGCCAGTGAAAGCGATAACCTTTTTTTACGGCTCTTTACCCCGGAAGAACCCAAGGGAAGCCTTACGCGCTCGCTTCCTGTTTTTCCGGAAGGCGATTTATCCTTTTTATACGAGATTAACCCAATCCATTCATTCAAACCGGTAAGCCAGATGGGCCCCCAAAGCGAGCCCTCCAGTATCCGGATCAAAAAAGGCGACGAAGGAATTTCGATGATCCTTTGGTTCAACTTTCCCTTGATGAACGGAGAATAGAAGATAAGAAACATGCAAAAAACAGTCAGATTTTCCCTTGCCCTTTCTGCCCTGCTGCTTTGTACAACGGCCCGGGCGGGAGAAGAACAAAGCAAATGGTCGGAAGAAGTGGGAGCCAAATCTTACCCGACCAATAACCAGGTACTCCGGGCAAACGACTTTGGCGCCAATGATAATGGACTCATCTTATCGACCCGGGCCATCCAGGCAGCTATCGACAGCTGTGCCTCGGCAGGAGGGGGCAGAGTGGAGTTTGAGCCCGGTGTGTACTTGACCGGCGCCTTGTATCTGAAAAGCAACGTCGAACTTCACATCGGTGAAGGAGTTGAATTAAAAGGAATGATCGGCCGGGAAGAATTCCCCGATATCGACACACGGGTTGCGGGTATTGAAATGCGCTGGCCCTCGGCCATCATCAATGTCATCGACCAGGAAAACGTGGCCGTTTCGGGTAACGGAACCCTTCATGCCCAGGGACGTTACCACTGGGAACAGTATTGGAAATTGCGTGAAGAATATACCCCGAAAGGACTTCGCTGGGCAGCCGATTACGATTGCAAAAGAGTGCGTACCCTACTCATTTCCGGTTCCCGGAATGTAAGCGTTAGCGATCTGACCCTGAAACAGGCCGGTTTCTGGACCGTTCATATTCTCTACTCTTCGCAGGTTACTGTAAGCGGACTAACCATTCAGAACAACATCGACGGGCACGGGCCTTCGACCGACGGGATCGATATAGATTCCTCGAACCGGATCCTGGTCGAGAACTGCGACATCGACTGCAACGACGACAATTTCTGCCTGAAGGCCGGACGCGATGCCGATGGGCTTCGGGTAAACCGACCCACCGAATACGTGATCATTCGAAATTGTATTGCCCGGCGTGGAGGAGGATTGCTTTCGATTGGAAGTGAGACTTCGGGAGGCATTCGAAATATCGAAATCCACCACCTCGAAGCCTGGGGTACCCTGTGCGGAATCCGGCTTAAATCGGCACTAACCCGTGGCGGTTTGATCGAAAACATTTACGTTCATCACATCAAAATGAACGATGTTGCCAATCCCATTGACGTCAGCCTTAACTGGAACCCTTCGTACAGCTATGCTTCCCTGCCCGAAGGAACCCATTCCCTCCCCCAGCACTGGAACGTATTGCTCCAACCCGTCGAACCTGCCCAAAAAGGTATCCCGGTATTCCGGAATGTGACGTTGCAAAACATGAAGGCAAGCGGAGCCCGCACAGCCATTAATGCTTCCGGAATCGACGACTCCTACCTTGAAAACTTTGTTCTGGAGAACATCGAAATCCGTGCGCAAAAAGCAGGTAAAATTTCCTATACCCGAAACTGGCTCCTCAAAAACGTACGAATCCTTTCCCGAAATAAGGATAACTTTATTATGAACAATAATGATAATTTTGTCAGAGAATAATGAAAATAGTCAAAAACCGATCAACGCACCCCGTACCGAAAAGGAGCATTCTGTTCCTGATGTGTTTTTTGATCGCATCCATTTCTGCTCGCCAGGTCCTTGCCTCCGATTGGCAATCGGAAGTAGGCGCTCAAACGTTTCCGGAAAAAACGGGAACATGGTGTGTGAATGATTTTGCCTCAGCGCCGGCACATACCAACTGGGCTCCGGTGGTTCAGAAAGCCATCGACCGGTGCCACGCTGAAGGCGGGGGAATTGTTTACCTCAAACCGGGAATCTATCCCTGTGGATCCATTTTTGTCAAAGAAAATGTCCACTTCCGGATCGATGAAGGAGTCGTTATTCAAGGTATTCCTTCCGAAGATGTTTACCCGCTGATCGACACCCGCATTGCCGGTGTGGAGATGGAATGGCCGGCAGCGCTGATTAATGTGATCGGACAAAAAAACGCAGCCATAACCGGAAAAGGGATCATCGACGGGGAAGGAAAATATTTTTGGGATAAATTTTGGAACATGTTTCCCGAATACGATCAAAACGGGCTTCGCTGGGCGCTCGATTACGACTGCCAGCGGCCCCGACTGATCCTGATTTCCGATGCAGAAAACATTACCCTGAAAGGACTTCAACTGGAAGAAGCCGGATTTTGGACCGTGCACATCCTGTATTCGAGCCATGTTAGCGTCGACAGTATCGTTATCCGAAACAACATCAACGGGCATGGGCCCAGTTCCGACGGGATCGACATCGACTCATCGAACCGCATTCTGGTGCAAAACTGCGATATCGACTGCAACGACGACAATTTCTGCCTGAAAGCCGGAAAAGACGCCGACGGGCTTCGGGTGAACCGCCCTACCGAATATGTGCTTATCCGCGATTGCCTGGCCCGGGCCGGCCACGGACTGCTGACCTTTGGCAGCGAGACTTCGGGCAGCATCCGACACATTGAGGCCTACCGGCTGAAAGCAACCGGAACCCTTTATGGAATCCGGCTGAAGTCGGCCAAAACGAGAGGGGGAATCGTTGAGGAAATTTCGATTCACGATATCGAAATGGACGATGTTTTTGTGCCCATCCGGGGCACATTGAACTGGTTTCCAAAATACAGCTATTCAAAGCTTCCCAAAGGCATCCGGGTTGTCCCGGAACACTGGAAAACGCTTTCCGCCAAAGTAAGCAGGAAAAAAGGAATACCCATTTTCCGAAATTTCCATCTTTCCCATATACAGGCAACCCGCGCCGGATCGGCAATCGAAATAACAGGGCTGAAAGAATCACCCATCCGGAATTTTGTCATTGAAAATTCTTCGATTGAATGCAAACGTCCCGGGTACATCCAGTTTGTTTCGGACTGGACTTTTAAAAATGTTACGGTGGATGCTTTATCGAACGAAGCCGTCACCGAAGAAAATGCGCAAAATATTCAGTGGATTTATCCTAAAATTGAATGAAATGGAACGAGAAAGATCTTATTCATCTGCGGAGCTAACGGGTGTCAGAAACAGAACACTTCCGCTCGTATTCTGTGTAATTGCTGTTTTCGCCCTATCCGGATGTTCCCGTCAGCAAAGGATCACCAATCCTGTGTGGCCGGAAATAACCTGTGAATCGAAACCCTGGACGCGCTGGTGGTGGATGGGAAACATCCTCGACCCGGAAAACATTACCCGCCAGATGGAAGCTTTTCATGCTGCCGGACTGGGAGGGGTGGAAATCACTCCGATATACGGTGTGAAAGGATACGAAACGGATTTCACCGAATATCTTTCCCCACGATGGCTCGAAATGCTCGACCACACCCTGAATGAAGCAAAAAGGCTCGACATGCAGGTCGATATGATTCTGGGAACCGGATGGCCCTTTGGCGGCCCACAGGTGGAACCGGAATACGCTGCCTCCCGCCTGGTGATCCAAAAATATCCCCTCGTAACCCATGAAAAATTTGATCGCCAGCTCACGATCGACGATCCAAAGCAGAAAGACCTGGCGGTAGTGCAAAAAGCCATCTTTGTCGATGAAGTAGACGGAAGCACCGATTTAACCCCCCTTCTTTCGGAGGACCATTTACGCTTCACGGCCAAGAACAAAGGCGTTTTGTACGTCGTATTCTGTGCCAAAACCCGGCAGAAAGTAAAACGGGCTGCCCCGGGAGGCGAGGGCTATACCCTCGACCATTTTTCGAATGAGGCACTGGCCGACTACCTGCTTCCCTTTGATGAACTGACTCTTTATAAAGGCAAACTCCGCGCTTTGTTTAACGACAGCTACGAAGTGTATCAGGCCGATTATACCCCCCGCTTTGCGGAAGCGTTTAAAGAACGAAGAGGCTACGACCTGAATGAACAACTTCCCCTGCTGACATCCGATTCTCTTTCCGACGACTATTTGCGCCTCGTATGCGACTACCGGGAAACCCTCTCCGATCTGCTGATCGGTAATTTTGCCGCAGGTTGGGACCAATGGTCGAACGATCGCGGTTTTAAAACGAAATACCAGGCACACGGATCGCCTGCCAACCTGATCGACCTGTATGCCCGGGCCGATATCCCCGAATGCGAGGTATTCGGATCCCCTTCATACGATATTCCCGGCTACCGGAGGGATACCCTGGAAATCCGGAAAGGGGATTCGAACAAAATGATGCTGAAATTTGCTTCCTCGGCTGCCCACCTGAACGGGGCAAAACTTATCTCTTCCGAATCGTTCACCTGGCTGAGAGAACATTTCAAAACAGCCCTTTCGCATTGCAAACCCGTAGCCGAAGATCTTTTTCTCAGTGGTGTAAATCACATATTCCTTCATGGCTCCACCTATTCGCCTGCCGAAGAAACCTGGCCGGGATGGAAATTTTATGCGTCGGTCAACTTCAATCCCACCAACACTATTTGGCGCGATGCCCCTGCCCTCTTCCAGTATATAGCCCGTAGCCAATCGGTGTTGCAGGAAAGCGCTGCCGATCCCGACGTATTGCTATACTGGCCTGTATACGATGCCTTTACACATGCAAATCCCAAACAGCTGCTGTACCAGTTCAACATCCACTCGATCGATGAATGGTTGCTGCCCACATCATTTTACCAGACTGCCCTGAAACTCGACTCGTGCGGTTATACCTTCGACTTTATCTCGGATCGTTTCCTTCAGAACACCCGGTACGACGGCAAGCAGTTGCTTGTGGACGGAAAAACTGCATACAAAGCCCTGGTGGTCCCCGATATGACCCACATCCCGGTCGAAACCCTCGAACAAATAATCCGGCTTAAAAAGGAAGGGGCAAGCGTTATTTTCCTCGGAAAACCCAAAACCGTACCTGGCGCCTATAAATGGGCCGAACGGGAAAACCAGCTGAAAATATTGCTGGAAGAAAACTCCTCGTACTTTTCTAACTTCCATCCGGTGAATCGTCAACTGACAGAATCCGGGATCGAAGGGGAAGCCTTCAGCCAATTCGGATTGAAAGGCTTGCGAAAAAAATGGGAAAACGGATCGCTCTATTTTTTGGCCAACCATGGGACACAAATAGTCGACACCCTGGTTCCCTTCCATACAAAAGCAAAATCGGCCCTGCTGATGGATGCCCTTTCGGGGAAATGGGGGAAGGCCGAAGTACGGAAAAGCGACAAAGAAACCATCCGAATCCGGATCCAACTCAAGCCCGGCCAGTCGTTGTTTGTCAAAACCAATCATACGGATCTGCGAACCGATCGATGGAAGTACCAGGTTCCCCAACAGACTGAAATTGGGATCGGTTCCGCCTGGACGCTTCGTTTTGTCGAGGGAGGTCCCTCCCTGCCTCAGGAAATAACAATGCAAGATCTTTCTTCGTGGACCGACTTTGGGCTTGATTATGCGGCATTCTCGGGCACAGCCGTCTATTCTACAAGCTTTCCCCTGCATCGGGACGAAAAAGCAGGCTATTTGCTCGACCTGGGAGAGGTTCGGGAAAGCGCCCGGGTAACGGTGAACGGAGAAACAGCCGGCACCGTCTTTGCCCAACCCTACACTTTGGATATATCTCCCTACCTGAAAGATGGGGAGAATCGCTTAACCATCGAAGTGACCAATTTGCCGGCCAACCGCTTATCGGCCCTGGAGCGATCGGGCCAGGAATGGAAAAAGTTTTACGAAATCAACATGGTAAATATTCACTATCAACCTTTTGATGCCTCTGTATGGGAACCTGTTCCCTCGGGGCTCATCGGACCGGTACGCCTGGTCCCTGTACGTTTCGAGTGAATTGCCGATAACGGCACATTCGGTTTTTTGGTGCAAAAATGATATCTTGGGAATCATTCACACGGGAAAATCCGGATGAAAAATAAGCACCCTATAAAAACACAAAAAAAATGAGAACATTCAGCATCCTTCTTCTCCTGTTTTCCCTGGTTTCGACAGCAAGGGCACAATCTTCGCCGGAACCCGAAACCATCCTCAAAAAAATGCAGCTCGCCAATCAATATTTCATGGATAAATGGCCCGACCCGGGAAAAACAATCATCACCAACCGGGAACGTCCCAGTAATATCTGGACAAGGGCTGTATATTACGAAGGACTTATGGGGCTTTACAGCATCAACCCCGACACGGCTTACTACCGCTATGCTGCCGATTGGGCCGAATTCCACCAATGGGGCTTCCGCTCGGGCAATCAAACCCGAAATGCCGATGATTACTGCTGTGCCCAAACCTACATCGACCTGTATACAATCGATCCCAAACCGGAGCGCATCGCCAATGTGTTTGCCTGCATGGATCATCTTCTTTCCCTCCCGGAAAGCGATGC
>DAIMEA010000214.1:0-2361 GCA_036725585.1 Prolixibacteraceae bacterium
AAATCGCAAACGGAAGCACCTTGCAGGTACATATGGTGGCTCGTGCCGATAAGAAAAATCCGGGCGTATTCCGCCCCGGGATCGATTTGCGCGTATGCTTTTGCGGCCACTTCACCCGAAAAAACATATCCGGCATGCGGCACGATCAAACCTGCAATTTGCTTTCCCACTGGCACTTGCTGCTGAATGGAAAAGAAATCGTCCAGCAGCTCCCTGAGTTCTCCGGATGATGCCGGATAAAACGAGCCGGCAACAGCAGATGGCCGTATATTCTTGTTCTGCCCGCGACAGGAAAGAGGCCCTGCCGGAACAAGAAAAAGAAGGGTCAGAAACAGAAAAAAGGGTCTCATTATACCGATGATTTTTAGACCCTTAAAGTTAGCAATAAAAGACCGGAAAAAAAAAGAGGTTGCCCGCAGACAACCTCCGAACCAATCGCAGTAATGGGTCCATCATTTTGAAACAAGGTATTCCTTTGCTTCATGTTCAAATGAGAAAGCGCGCACATCGCGCCCGGTCAGACGGGTAAAGCTGTTGTAAAAAATCTGCATCATGCCGCTCATTCCAATCACGGCGCTGACTTTTACATAGGGATTGTTGCTTTTTACGTAATTAATGAAGCGGGAAAAAATTTCGTTGTTGAAGTGCATGCCCGTCAGGTTGGTCAGGGTAAGCACGCTTTTGGGCAGACTGGTGCTGATGAAGCGGTGGGCATCGTCCATCAGGGCATAAATCTCTTCGGGCTTTTTGATATGGGAGAAGTCAATGTATACAATTCGTTTTTGTTTGTGGTATATCACCCTCGGAGATCGTTGATGAACGGAGCTTGCCTCATGAACTTGCGGTCTGCCTGGGGAAATTACAGTGGTGCTTTCGAATTGTTCCATGGTTGTGAGTAATTAGGTTTTCGGAAATAAAGGTAAAAAACCTGAAAATCATAGAAAAATAAATTGTATGAATGGTAGGTTATTCTTCGTAAACAGTCATTTTTCTTGTGTAAACGTCAAAATGGATCTGCGAAAAAGGAAGGTACCAATGGATTATTGGGGAAAGAAAAAGCCTTAAAAATGGAAAATCTGCGTTATATGCGTTCCGCTACTTTTCGTTTTTTGGATTTTGAATATTTCTCGATTATGCCCGACAGCACGAATATGCGAATCCCCCTCCGGGCTCCGGTTTTTCACACAAAATTTCCCAATTGTTTTCGTGTCATCCTAAAAGCTGTTAGTTTTGAGGAAAAGAAACAACGCATGCGTGTAGTGATCCAAAGAGTGTCCCGGGCTTCGGTGACGGTGAGGGAAACGGTGGTCGCCTCCATCGGCTCAGGACTGTTGGTCCTGCTGGGGATTGAAGATGCCGACACCCCGGACGACGGGGCCTGGCTATGCAAAAAAATTGCGCAACTCAGAATCTTCCCCGACGAGGAGGGCGTGATGAACCGGTCCTTGCTCGACACAGGAGGCGAGGCATTGGTGGTGAGCCAGTTCACCCTTCATGCCCAGACGAAAAAAGGAAACCGCCCTTCGTACATCCGGGCCTCCAAACCCGAAAAGGCCATCCCTTTGTACGAAACCTTCTGCGAACAACTTGAATCCGAACTGGGGAAGCCGGTCGGACAAGGAGTTTTTGGTGCGCACATGGACGTGGAACTGGTGAACGACGGCCCGGTTACGATCTGGATCGACACCCAAAACAAAGAATAGAACATGGAGAATATCAGCATTAAAGAAGCACAGCAGCAGGTCGATACATGGATCCGATCGGTAGGGGTACGCTATTTCAGCGAGCTGACGAATATGGCCGTTCTGACCGAAGAGGTGGGTGAACTTGCCCGCATCGTGGCCCGCAAATATGGCGACCAGTCGTTTAAAGAAGGTGAACCCGAGCCCGACCTGGCCGACGAGATGGCTGATGTGCTTTGGGTATTGATTTGCCTCGCTAATCAAACCGGGGTCGACTTGCAGGATGCTTTCCGGAAGAATATCGAAAAAAAATCGATGCGGGATCGGGATCGACACCGGAATAATCCGAAGTTGAAATGATTTGATGATCAAGGGTTAATGGTTCGCACCCGATTATTGTAAATTCATTATTGGTTATTGGTCCACGATGGCCCCTGAAATCCGCAAATATATTTTTTGATCCAAGGATTACGCGAATTTCCACGAATTCAGATT
The DNA here is from genome assembly GCA_036725585.1 of Prolixibacteraceae bacterium. Classification (GTDB taxonomy): domain Bacteria; phylum Bacteroidota; class Bacteroidia; order Bacteroidales; family Prolixibacteraceae; genus DAIMEA01. The sequence continues at coordinate 2,178 of DAIMEA010000214.1, forward strand.
AACCCTTATGGGTGAATTAAATTTGCGTAATTTGCATAATTTGCGGATGTAATAAAAAAAACTTGCGGATTTTAGGGGCTCTCGGGATTGGACATTAACAAGCAGCTACCCGACAACAAGGGATTGCTTCGTTACCTCCGTGGGGTTCAATAACGGGTTACCCGGCAACAAGGGATTGCATCGT
>DAIMEA010000214.1:2461-2764 GCA_036725585.1 Prolixibacteraceae bacterium
CCGGCAACAAGGGATTGCTTCGTTACCTCCTTGGAATTCAATTATGGGCTGCCCGCAACAAGGGATTGCTTCGTCACCTCCGCTAGGCTCCGGTTCCTCGCAATGACGGACGGCTTTTGAAAAAAGGGGGGGTGCTTTGGCGGCTTCGCCGCCAAAGCACCCCCCTGACCCTGGTGCGAAACCCGTCATTGCGAGGACGACGCAGGAGGACGAAGCAATCCCTTCAAATTAGGAAGCGCCTTGTTCGAAGGACGAAGCAATCCCTTCAAATTAGGAAGCGCCTTGTTCGAAGGACGAAGCAAT
>DAIMEA010000214.1:2864-6983 GCA_036725585.1 Prolixibacteraceae bacterium
CCCCTCAAATTAGGAAGCGCCATATTCCGGAAAGGATAAACGAAGTCTGCCTGAGGTCAGACAGGTACAGGTTTCTGGTGCTGCAAATAGATCACCGGTACGCGGCTTTTGCCTCGTTCCCGCCCTTTGTACTACAAATAGGTCGCCGCGATGCGGCTTGAACCTTCTTCAGTCTTCGGTCTTTGCGCTACCAAAACATCGTACCTAGGGCACTTTCTCCGGTCTCCGGTCTTCCTACCGGATGACCAGCTTGCTTGTTTTTCTGAAATCCCTTCCCTCTACCGTTACAAAACAGATCCCTTTCCGAAGATGACTCAGATTCAGGATTTCCGTGCTCTCACGAACCTCTTTCACTTCATATATCCGGGTTCCGGTACTGCTGAAAACAGTGATGCTTACCGGTCCTTCCATGTTACTGAAACGGAAGTTGACTTCCCCGCTGGTGGGGTTGGGATACATAACAATAGTGGGTTTTGCTCCCAAAATTGTTTCATCGGTATCTTCCTCCTTAAGTTCCTTGCTTTTGGTCGTTTCGGGCGAAGTATATTCCTCCGGCATCATGACTTCGGGCAAGGCATCGCAGAACGAGCCTGTGGTAGTGATGTACGCGCTCATATAACTGCCTGACTGTGCATGGAAGCCGGGCAGAAATTGTATGGAGTATCCGGCGATAAGCGTGGCCGATGATCCCGATTGAAATACAACGGCAGTTCCGCCGCCCGCAACAGTAATGGTATTAAGGGCGTTGTAACACTCCGTCTGTCCATTGGTTAGCGTGGTTGTAGCAAAGTCGTAATTATCGGGAACGGCAGCGGTGCTCTCCAGTCCGAAGCGGATATTGGGTATGAAATCCGGATAATCGTCGGCTGAGGGTGGATTTGCCGGATCGGGATTTATTTCATCGTTTTGGGCATAAATGCTGCGATAGGTTTCGGTATTCGAGCATACAAATTCACCATCTCCCGATCCGTATCCAGCCGTATTTTCATCTACGGCAACAACCAGGTTGTCGGTGTTGTTGTAATCGAACGGCGTATCAAGCACGATCTCCACCCAGCCGGCTGCATCGGTCAGGGTGACCACCCCGGCAAACACCTGGGTCAGACTGCCCACGGGGATCCAGTCGGTGGTCGATTCGAAGGAAGTCTTGGTCGTGTGGCCCAGATAAACGACCCAATCCTTGAATTCTTCACCGGTTTCGCCGCCGTTCCAGTAGTAAAAAATACGGGTAAGCTGCTGGTCGGCCAAATTGATTTCCGACTGGAGGTAAATCGATTGGGAATAATTGTATCCATAATACGGATCGATGGGGAGCGACTGTCCTTCCGTATCACCCCATCCGATCTGGACAAAACCTTCGGGAGCCGTGGTAAACGACCAAACCGGACAGGCAGCAGCATCGCCGGCAGCATTGTACGGGATCACCTGCCAGTAATAGGTGGTGTTGTTTTGAAGGGGATCGACCGTGTATGCCGGGTTGCTTCCATCGTAAACCAGCGTGGAAGGCGCCGGGTTGGTGTCGAGGTACACCCGGTATCCGGTGGGCGCTCCGCCGGTATTGTCGGGTTCCCAGCCCAGCGTGCATCCCGGTGTCAGATAGGTATGGGTATCGCCGGGATAGGGTGATTGTGCGGCATTGGGCGGAATGGGTACGATTTCCGGCCCGGTAACGTGATCGAGGTATACATAGGCCGAGCTTCCTTCCGCATTGTAAAAGGCCCCGAAGGCCAGGTAGTAATTATTCCCGGCAAGCGGGGATAAATCAATCGAACGAAATCCCCAACCGGCAACGGTAACAAGAAGGGTGTCGCCCAATTTCGTCCAGTTTGTTTTGTCGGCCGAATAGTATAACTGGATTCGTTGTTTGGTTGATGATGCGGTTCCTTCAAAAAATTCGAGACGGTCGCCGGTTTCAATCGCCAGGAGAGGCGTAATCAGTTTCACCGGTGTGTCAGTTGTCTGGCGGCGGGTCGACTGGCTTCCATGATAGGCAGAGGAAGTGGAATAATTCCATCCAAAATCCATACTCCATCCGAATGGCGGGAAGAAATCGTCCTCAAAGCTTTCGGCCAGCTGGGTGGCGGTGACGATTGTGAAGGCCCATATTGGGACATTCATCGCCTCTCCGTCGGTGTTGTAAGGAACCACCTTCCAGTTGTAGGTTGTGTTGTTGGCCAGTCCGCTGGTTTGGAAGCTTGTTTCGGCTCCGTCGTACACCAGGGTCGACGGATCGGCCGTTTCGTCGAGATAGACCTTGTAACTAACTGCTTCCGAAGTTAGGGGCGCTTCCCATTTCAGGAGCGGGTTGTTCAGGGTCAGCAATCCGTTGTCGGGGAAAACCAGGCCGGCTTCGGTGGGAATCTTCGTTTCGATCAGCACATCATCGATCGCGAAACTGTTGTATTGCGTTTGTGAAAAATATTGGTAAAAAGCCAGATATACCGTTTGATTCTGATAGGCGCTTAAATCAATGATGTGTTGTGTCCATGCCGTATTCGAACAGTTGTAGTCGCCCAGTTCCACCGTGAACGATTCCGGTTCCAGACCGGTTGTCGAAAGGAGTACTTTATACGAGTAGGTATCGCTGGCACTGCCAACGGCATCCCACCAGCTCATTTGCACCAGGGTGTCGGGCAGCTCAACGGGAGGCGAGATCAGGTAATCGTCGCAAACGCCGGTTCCGTAAACGCGGGCACCGGTGGTTCCGGAGTAATGAAATGCCGTGCTGGTCCATTTTCCGAAGCCGTTCAGGTCCTCCATTCTCCAGTTCTGGGGTACTTCCGGATTATGGTCCCAGGGATCGTCAAAATCCTGCAGGTAGGGGAAAGCGACGATCGGGTTGGCATCGGTTATTTCGTTGTCGGTAACGGCCGTTGAGTAATAATTGTAGGCATCCACCGACCATGCTTTGTAGTAGTACTGCTCCCAGGCATCGAGCAGGGTATGGTCGAAGGTGCTGGCCGGTCCTTTGTAAATAACCGTACCTCCCGAAGGGATCGGATCATCGACGGCATAGGCGGTCCCGTTCACCGGGTCCCCGTTCATGTATGCGCTATCGGCGGCAACCAGGACATCGTGGCCGGCGCTGTTTTTCGTCCAGTCGAGGCCAATCTGGCCGGCTCCTTCACAACTGGCTGTGAATCCGGTCGGGGGGTCAACCGCGGGAGTGGCATTGGCCTGCAGTCCCGAGGGTGAATAGTTGGTCCCGTTATAGCAGAATGCTTTGTAATAAACGGGAACGCCGGTGGTCAAACCCTCGTGAAGCTGGGGGGAGACTGTTCCGACATACAGAACTGTTCCTCCGGCCAGGGCTTCACCCACAACCGCAGCGCCTTCGGGGGCCGTGAAAGTCCCTGTTGCATTATGCACCAGTACGACATCATTCCCCGCTTCGTTACCGGTAAAGGCCAGTTGGTTTTGCTGAGAACTTATGTCCGTTGCCGTTAACGATGCCGGGGGTTCGACATATGCGGCAATACCGGCAAACTCATCGGCTCCGATGTCGGGTTTTACGCCCCGGGCGGCTTCGTCAAAGTCGTCGTTTACGGCAATGGGGTCCGTCAGTGTTTGTCCGCCGCTTTCGCAATAGCTGTTTTCACCGTCGCTTAAGCGCAGATTGTAGGGTGGTGTGGTGCTGTTTACGAAGGGAGGCAACTCGGAAAAGGAAAGCGAATCGCGGCTGGGGCCCACGAAGGTTTTGTACGCCTCGATGGTTTGATACGAAGTGCCTGTGTATAAAATCGAGTTATTGGCGCCCGGAACTCCGGCGTAAAAGATGTTGTTGTTCGATGAAGCTGCATAATTCCCGAGTGTTCCGGCGCTTCTGCGGAATGCAGCGGTGGAACCGCTTCCGTTGGGCGTCGATTCGTTTACAATGATGTTGTTGCGCAAATCGAGTGAGGCGGTGGTTGCCGTTGCACTGGCGGTATGGTATAATCCACAGGTTCCAAAATTTGCGCCAATCGACGAGGCATTCAGGTAAATGCTGTTGAAATAAACACCGATGGTGGAGTTGGTAACCGTGCTGGTAAGGGAAATACCCCGAATGGCTTCGTAATTGCTGGCCGAGGGCGCTTTCAGGTCGGAAATGAAGTTGTTGTATAGATAAACTGCGGTGCC
>DAIMEA010000215.1:0-6979 GCA_036725585.1 Prolixibacteraceae bacterium
GGGGATGCAGGGCCCGTAGAAAAGGATCGGTTTTCAATTCTGTTATGTGCGAGGTATGGATGATAACCCCCTTAAGGCTTAAGTGCAGGAGACTGTCGGAAAGATTGATGATGATTCCGATTGAATCGTTTTTTGCGAGGTTGATCCGGGCATTCAGATATGCTTTCTGCCGGGCTTGGGCAAACAAACCTGAATCGCTTGCCAGGTTTGCACTTTTGGTAAAAAAGAGCGAATCGGACACAGCCTGTTTGTTCATCTTTTTCAAAGTCCGTAAGGGTGCCGAACCTGCCATAACCAAAAAATAGAGCCCCAAAACGCCCAATAGCAAAAACAGTATTCTTATAAGCTTCTCAACCGAATTTTTTTCGCTTTTCATCCCTTCAATATATATAAACTTTTGAACCGATATCGAGGGAGTGGTACACTTTCTCAAGATCATCGTCGTTCAGACGCACACAACCATGGGTAACCGGCAGTCCCAGATAACGTTGGTAAAGTGTTCCATGGATCAGATAGCCATGTCCAAGACTCAGGGCATAATCGCCCAGCACTCCGTATTCAAAGCGTGAAGGGTGATGAGCCGACGGAACCGGCAAACCTTCTTCAACAAAAGCCCAATCGGGTTTCTTCCAAACGGGGGAGGTTTTCTTTCCACGGATGCGAAATTCCCCTTTCGGGGTTTTGAACAACCATTTCTGGTTATCCCCGTTTTCGAGCTGAAGATAACTACCGGTCGAACATTTACCCTGTCGGATCAGTGTATTTCCTTTGTACAGAAAAAAATCGTTTCGCGTGCTGTTGATGACCAGGTAATGGGATCGGGGGGTATAGGACTGTAGGCGATATTCGAGCCGGGCGATTTCCTTCTCAAGCGCTTTCTGTTCTTTTACCAGAAGCAGAGAATCGATCGTGCCGGATTTTTCAAAGCGATAGCCGGAAGGGATCAATGCCTTTTGCAGCGGAGCCGGCAGGATAAAAACCATCAGGAACAGGACGGCTCCAAGAATGGATGCCTGGGCCATATTTCTGGTCAGCGGATGAGCAAAGAATTTTTTTATGGAGGATATGATCGCATGCCACAGAGGGATCATCGTCGCTAAAACATGAGCGGCCTGCTGTTTAATTATTTTATATAATTCGATAAAAATCGTTTTCACTTTCTTTCTTTACGTATTTCGTCCAGGTTTTTTAACGAACCCACAATGGTTACCGGAGTTCCCACCGATGTTTTGGCGAAGAGTTGGTCCATATCCTTATTTTGCAGTGCGATACAACCATCGGTCCAGTCGGCTCCCTGCCCACCGTTACCGTGAATTTCGATCAATCCCCCGATGCCTTTGTTCGATCCGGCTGCACCATTTTTCTTATTTGCGTTAAAACGGCTTTTGTCTTCGTCGTTTGGATAGTTGATTAAAAGGGCTTTATGGTATTTTGTCCGACCGTTTTCTTTTTTGGTGCTTACTTTATACAGTCCTTCGGGCGTTGATTGGTCGCCCTGGTGATTTTTCTGCCCCATCCAGTTTTTTCCAAGTTCCACTTCGTACGTGTGTTTGATTGTTCCGTTATAATAAAGGTAACATTTCCGGTCGAACTTATCGACCAGGATCGCATACGATTGGTTTTTCCGGGAAAGGGCCAGGGTTTGCGATGCCCATTTTTTCCACTGATCCGATTTTGAAAAATAGTCGGAAAGGATTTGGCTTGCTTTTTCGTAGCTGCTTTCGATCCGGATTTTTGCCTGATCGACCTTTTCCCGTGCCTCGCTGTAGTTTCCATTTTCCCATGCAATACGGGCTTCGCCGAGAAGCAGTTTTCCACTATTGGACTTTTTTTTCAGGTCGTCGATCGGGAGAGTGGAAAATTGATTTTGAAAACTCCTGACTTTGTTTTGAAGGGCATCGATTTCCTTTCCCAGTTGTTTTTTTTGATATTTTGAATGTGCTTCGGCTTCGGTCGAAGCTTTTCCGGACAAATTTGCCGATTCGCGTGCGAACATTCGTACTGAGTCGTATTGCCGGAACAGGAAAAACCTTTCGTTTTCCTTTGTCCAGAGCAGCATTGCCGAATCGTAAAGTTCCTCAGCCCGCTTCATCTTTTGGACAGAATAGGCTTTCGCTTTCCGGTTTTTTGCCTTGGAAATTTGTTCCCGGGCCTGTTTCATCTCTTCGATGGGCGGAAGGTCCCGGTTCAGATAAAAATAGAGACCCGCAGCCGTGAGCGCGACGAGTATTGAAAGGAATACAATTCCTGTGCGACGAATGGTTTTTCGCTTCATGCATGCGTTAAAAACCCCGGGATCAAATCCCGGGGCAATATTCAAACAATCTGTATTTCAATCAGAATAACGGAAAGTTTGTTACCTTCTCGATTGATACTTTTCGATCACGGTTTTGAGTTCGGTATTGATACCGGCGGCCTGTTCTTTCAGCGCAGTAGCTTTTGCCAGCGTGTTGTTCAGGTTTTCCGTTTCCGGGATGGCCGATACTTCGGCAAGGGCTGTATCAATATTGGCAATCTCGCTTTTGATGGCCATCAGTACAGTGGTGCCGCCTTTTCCTTTCGGGGCTTTGGTTACCAATTCCTTGTTCTCGTTGTTCAAAGCCGCAATTTCAGCAAGAGCCGCTTGAATAGCCGCTTTCAATTCGGCGATTTTGGCTTCGGCCTGTCCTTTAACCACAGCTGCATTTTCGGTTACTGCCAGGAGCTGGGTGGTTGCGCTCTTGTAACTTTTGAATAGTTTGGATTTTTGGGCTTCGATCGATTCCATCGCTGCATTCATCGAATCCTGCAGTGCGGTGAAAGCTTCCGGAACATAAACATCGGCGCCGGCTTTTTGTGCTTCCGAAATAGCCAGGTTGGCATTATCGATTTCGACTTGAGGTAGTTTGGCACATCCTGTGAAAAGAAATACGGCAAGAGCCATTGCGGAAATGCTAACGAATAATTTGTTTTTCATTTTTTTAAATTTTACATTAATGACTGTTAAAAATCAACGTAGTTTCGTTTTTGATTTGTTATTAAGACGAAACAAACAAACAAAGTAACGGGAAGGAGAAAAATTTTTTTTACTTTCGATTCCGAAACCCGGACCGGACTTTTTTTGATTGCTGCATGTATGAACGAATTGAAGCCAATCCCATTAAGCGATGAAGAAATCATTGCACAATTAAAAACAGGAAATAATTCCCGGCTTTTTGAACAGATTTATACCCGATACCACCGAAAAGTGTATGATAAATGCCTGAGCCTGGTGAAAAGTAAAACTCTGGCCAAAGAATTAACCGAAGAAATTTTCTCCAAAACCTATGAGAAAATTCCGGGATTCAGAAATCTTTCTTCATTTTCTTCCTGGCTCTATTCTTTAACCTACAATTATTGTATCGATTATTTACGTTACAAGAAAAAGTTACACTATCCCGAATGGAACCGGGCCAACGAAATTCCCGAAATCATTGATGAATCGGAAGAGAACCTGCACGAAATTAATTACGATAACCTTATGGAAATATTTGAAAAGATCCATCCCGAAGAAAAGGCCTTATTGCTGATGAAATATCAGGACAATTTACCCATGAAGCAAATCGCACATTCATTGCGCATTAGTGAAGATGCGACCAAAATGAGGCTGAAAAGGGCCCGGGCCCGGGTGGTCTATTTATATAAAAAGCAATTTTCCGACTGAATATTTTGTTACCTATTCTCTTTTTTCCGTCTCAAGTATAAATCAGAAACCGATGATGAATTTTTTCTCACGAATATTTGGTAAACCCGATTTTTCACCTCCCAGTTTTGTCCAGGAGGCTTTATTCAAAAAATTCCCCGGAATTATCAATGTTGAGTGGGCCAAAAATGGAACGCATTATGAAGCCATATTTTATAAGGACCAACTCGAATACATCGCCCTGATTGATACGGAGGGTGTGTTGGCCGAATACAAAATGTTCCTTCCGGAAGGACTCTTGCCAGAACAAATCAAAGAAAAGCTAACACAAAAAGGAGAAATCATGAACGCGGTTATGATTAACAAAGGAAATACCATCTGCTATGAAGTGATCCTGAGAGACGAAAAGCTGATCCGCTATGTATATCTTCTGAACGAAACAGGAACCATTCTGGAACATCATGTACTTTAACTCATTTATTCAATCCGTAAGTCTGCCAGAAAAGTAAACATATATTATTTTAAAAATAAATTTATAGGTTTTATTGTTTCACACCCCAATCTTTTCTACTTTCGCCCCGTTGAATAAACAAGCACCTTTTTCATCTTTTTTGTTGAACAATTAAGTTTCCTTTTCCTATGTTGCGAAAAATGTTTGTCTTTTTGATATGCCTTTTTTCGGTGACCTTCCTTTTTGCTCAGGAGGGTACTTCAGCAGCCGGGGGCGATATTCGGGGAACGAGCGGAACATTGAGCTATTCGGTGGGACAAGTTTTTTATTCCGAAACGAGCACATCAGGAATTGCCCTTTCTGAAGGTGTGCAACAAGCATTCGAAATATACCGTACGTCGGTAGACGAATCTTTTCGCTATCCTTCATTTCGTTGTTCGGTATACCCCAATCCCACCCTCCGGTTTCTTTCTCTCGAAATGGATTTGGAACCGGTTTCCGGGTTCAGTTATGAATTATTGGATACCAACGGCAAACGATTGAAGACAGAAACAATCAACGAAAAAAATACGTCCATCGATATGGCTTCTTATTCCCCGGCAGTCTATTTTTTGCTTATTCGCCAGGGGAGTGAAAACCTTGCCACGTACAAAATCATTAAAAATTAACCAACCATCTTTATGAAACCTTTGTTTGTATGCCTTTTTGTCCTTTTGTGGACGGTGCAATTATTTGCCCAGGCTCCCGAAAAAATGAGTTATCAGGCTGTTGTGAGAAATACAGGGAATGAACTGATCAAAAACCAAAAGGTTCGGGTGCAAATTAGTATTTTGCAAGGAAGCGCCAATGGCTCTGTTGTTTTTTTTGAGCAACAAACGCCGACTACCAACGATAATGGCCTGATGAGCCTTGTGATCGGGACAGGTACGGTTCAGTCGGGTTCTCTGAGTACCATCGACTGGCAAAATGGTCCGTATTTTCTCAAAACCGAGATTGATGTATCCGGAGGGAACAATTTTACTCTTTCGGGTGTCACCCAGTTTTTAAGTGTACCTTTTGCCTTATATGCTCAATCATCGGGGAGGGCAGAAGTAGCCGAATCGGTAAGCACACCGGAAGCCGATCCGGTTTTTGCAGCATCTCCGGCAGCAGGGGTAAGCACAAACGACATTACAAACTGGAACAGTAAATTAGGCGCTGAAACCGATCCGCTGTTTAAAGCTTCTCCGGCAGGCGGGGTAACAGACAACGATATTACGAACTGGAACAGCAAACTGGGCACCGAAACCGACCCACAGTTTTCTTCTTCGCCGGCAGCAACGCTCACCTCTGAGGATATTACACGTTGGAACAACAAACTGGATGAAGAAGCCGACGGTGATCCAACCAATGAAATTCAATGTTTGTCTGTTTCCCTTACCGGTGATACCCTCTACCTAAGCGGGTGTAATTATGTTATTATTCCGGGCATTAGTGCTGCCAATTATATACCCAATGCGGTAACTATACGTTCTACGCCAGCAGGGGCCGCCATTTATCTGAACGGGGCCAACCTGAATCGTACGACACCGGCCGTTATTGAAAATATTCTACCCAATACGCCCAATTTTGTTCGGGTTTACCTCCCCGGGTACAACGAATACTGGGAAACGTTTGAGATACCTACGGGTGGGCATCATTTTATTGATGCTGTTCTTACCCAGCCGGAATATCCCATTCCGCAAATTACAATCAATAACCCGTTGAACGGTACAACTTTTAACGATAACGTAATAACGCTTTCGGGAATCATCCGGTTGGTTGACGAATTTGGTAATGTTACTCCTTTTACCGGTACCAGCGCCATTCTGACGCTGAACGGAATCGATCAGCAGATTTCGGTAAACAACGGAAACTTTTCCATGGAAATCTCCATCCTGAACGGAGAAAACCGGATTCAGGTAAGGGCCAACAGCGTAAACGGAGACACCGGGATCAGTGACGAGCGAATTGTATACGGCGATTTTACGGCCTCGCCCTATGAAATCACGCTCACATGGAATACCCCGACATCGGACATGGATCTTCATGTTTGGTCGCCAAGCGGAGCGCATTGCTATTACGGAAGCATGAACAAAACCTTTGGTTCGCTCGATATTGATGATATTGAGGGATATGGCCCCGAGACCTTTACATTTGTTCAGAATCCTGAAGCAGGAGTCTATGTTGTCAAAATTAACTCCTACAGTCTCGATCGGGATTCGTTCAGCGATTGTACGGTAAAGATTACTTCATCGACAGGGGTTGTAACCAGTTTTGGCCCGCACCGTTTTACCACTGCCGACCGGAACGGATCAATAGCTGCTGCCTGGTGGGATGTGCTCGAAATCAATGTGATCAATGTTGGAGAACCGTTGTCGGCAAACAATGTACGCCTGAAATCGGTTTCATCTCTGCCCGAATGGCTACAGAACAAGATTCAGGAGGATATGAAAAATCTGCCGCCGAAAGCCGAATAATCCCAACAACCCTGCGAAGCATTTCGGGTTTCATCTTAATCGCTCTGATGCAAAACTTTGTCGGAGTGATAGGTAATTCGTCGGACATTCGATTTGTTGTTCGCTCATTACCCCTGTTTCCATTGCATTCCACCCGGGGATATCAATATTTGACCCGACCCGGGTCACCCGGGTTGAAACGCGGTGCAATACAATAGATCTCTCTTAAGGATGGAGCTAAACCGGGACTGTTTATTCCTGACTTGTCCCTATTCGTGCGGTATTTCAAATCACTACTGTCCGGTTAAAACAAAGGATTGCTTCTCCGCCAATTAGCGGAGAAGCAATCTACTCACTCTTTTCCTTTTAACCGGACAGTAATGTTTCTTA
>DAIMEA010000216.1:0-6967 GCA_036725585.1 Prolixibacteraceae bacterium
CCACAGGACTTGGGGAAATCTATCAATACATTCTCGATACAAAACCGGGTTACGAGGACCGGTATTCCCCTATGGAATTGCGCACGCTGCAGGACTGGGTTGTCAAACGTCAGTTGTCGGGGATTCCGGGCGTTGTGGAAGTGAATACCTGGGGCGGTTTTCTCAAACAGTATGAAGTGGCTGTTGACCCGGAAAAACTGAAAAGTTTCCAAATACCTCTAACCGACGTTTATGAGGCACTTGTGCGAAACAATGGCATCGCCGGGGGCGCCTACATCGAGAAGCAGGATCAGAGTTATTTTATCCGGGGTGACGGGATGGTCATAAGCCTCGACGACATTCGTTTGATTGTTATTCGTAATAGCAACGGAGTGCCGGTTCTGATAAACGATGTAGCCCTGGTCCATTTTGGAAGCGCGAATCGTTTTGGTGCAATCACGGCCAACGGGCAAGGGGAAAAGGTGATGGGACAGATCATGATGCTCAAGGATGCCAATTCCAATAAAGTCATAAGGGAGGTCAAAGAAAGAGTCGAAGAAATCCAAAAAAACCTGCCCGAGGGCGTTTTTATCAACCCGATTGTCGAACGAAGTGAACTAATTGGAAAAACAACCCTGACTGTTTTTGAAAATTTGTTGCTGGGATGCCTCATTGTTTTTGGCATTGTGGTTTTGTTGATGGGCAATTTCCGCTCCGGACTTGTTATTGCATCGCTCATTCCCTTATCGCTTTTATTTACCTTGTCGCTTATGTATATCTTCAAAATCGACGCCAATTTAATGAGTCTCGGCGCCCTCGATTTTGGGATTATTATCGATGGAGCCGTGATCATTGTCGAATTTATAGCCGTACGGCTTACGGTACGATCCAAAGAACTGAACGAAACAAAAACAGGGGAAAGGCAAAAACTGCTCGATCGAATCACCTTCGACGGTACTTCGAAAATGATGAATGCGGCCATTTTTGGACAAGTGATCATTCTTATTGTTTTTATCCCGATCCTGTCTCTGAGTGATGTGGAAGGGAAAATGTTCCGCCCCATGGCCTTGTCGTTTAGCTTTGCCTTGCTGGGGGCAATGTTTTTCGGACTGACCTGGTTGCCGGTTGCTTCGTCTCTTTTCTTAAAACCGGTTCCGGAAGAAAAGAAATTCCGGATCACCCGTTGGATCATGAAATGGATTTATTGGTCCTACGATCCCGTGATCCGTTGGTCGTACAAGCACAAAAGAGCGGTACTGGGACTGGCGCTTGCTTCGTTGCTAGGCACCGTCCTCTTGTTTACCCGAATGGGGGGCGAGTTTGTACCGACACTCGATGAAGGGGACTTCGTCATCCAACCGGTATTAAAAACAGGAACTTCTTTATCGAAAACCATTGAGCTGACGACGCAAATGGAACGTATTCTTTTGGATCAATTTCCCGAAGTCGATCAGATTGTCAGCCGGATTGGAGCGGCCGAAGTACCCACTGATCCCATGTCGATGGAAGAAATTGATATGATCATTAAATTGCATCCGCGGAAAGAATGGGTCTCGGCCAAAACCAAAGAGGAACTGGCCAATCGTTTTAAAGAAGCGCTCTCTATAATCCCGGGCATCGATTACGAGTTCACCCAGCCCATAGAAATGCGCTTTAACGAACTGATAACCGGCGTGCGAGCCGATTTGGCGATAAAAATTTATGGTGAAGACCTGGAATTGTTAAACCAGAAAGCACTGGAAGCAAAAGCGTTGATCGATAAAATCCCCGGAGCTGCCGATGTGATTGTGGAGAAAACTGCGGGATTGCCCCAAATGAGTGTCCGGTACAAGCGCAACAAACTGGCCTTTTACAACCTGAGTGTCGAAGAATTGAACCGCTATCTTTCGATGGCTTTTGGAGGCGAAGCAGCAGGCAACGTTTTTGAAGGAGAGCGACGTTTCGACCTGGTTATCCGCCTGCATCCCGATTTTCGCAACGATATAGAACATATCCGTAATTTGTTTGTAGCCCTTCCCGGCGGGGAACAAATACCCCTGAGTGCATTGGCCGATATCCGGTATACCAACGGACCGGCAAAAATTTCGCGCGACAACACCCATCGTCGTGTCGTCGTGAGCGTAAATGTCCGAAACAGCGACCTGCAAACGGTTGTCGATGCCATACGGCCTGTTCTCGATCAAAACCTCGGTCTTCCACCGGGATATTCGATTGAATATGGAGGGCAATTTGAGAACCTCAACAACGCCAGCCGTCGCTTGCAGTTGGCTGTTCCCTTGGCCTTATTGTTGATCTTTATATTTTTGCACTTTGCTTTTGGTTCCCTGCGCGAAGCGATCATGGTTTATTCAGCGGTTCCTCTCTCGGCAGTGGGGGGCGTTTTATCGCTTTGGATAAGGGGTATGCCATTTAGTATTTCGGCGGGCGTTGGTTTTATTGCTCTTTTTGGCATAGCCGTATTGAACGGTATTGTGTTGATCGAGCATTTGAAAGAACTAAAAAAGGAGGGAGTTATGGAAATGAAAGAACGAATAATGCGGGGCACAAAGGAGCGGCTTCGCCCGGTTTTCCTTACCGCATCGGCTGCAGCTATGGGCTTTTTCCCCATGGCTGTGTCTACTTCTGCCGGTGCGGAAGTGCAGCGTCCCCTGGCGACCGTGGTTATCGGAGGATTGATCACTTCCACAATGTTAACCATGATTGCCCTCCCTTTATTGTATTCTATTTTTGACAACGTAACCGGGATACGTATCCGTCCGTTTAAATTGATTCGCCGACGGATTATTCCTGTATTGCTGCTAATCCTTCTACCCATTTTCTCTTCGAAAGCACAGTATTCGGAAATTGGTCTGGAACAGGCCATTCTCCTTGCAAACCGGAACAACAGCGGATTAAAAGCATGGGAAAAAAACATGGAAGCACATAAAGCAATGCTCCCGGCTTCATTTTCGGTCGAAAAAACCTCGGTTTACTATGAATACGATCAGAATAATGTTGCCGAAAACGGATTTCCCCTCGGGGTTTTGGGAATCGAACAATCCTTCGATTTCCCGGGTGTTTATTTTGCCCAGCGGAAAGCTGCCGGCTTTCAGCTCGATGTGGTGTTGAGCGAGTATGAAAAAAATAAACGAATGTTGATCAAACACGTCACAAAGGCCTATTATCACATCGTATGTCTTTTATGCAAACAACAAAAACTTGCCCGGGTTGATTCGGTGTACAGCGGGTACACAAAAGCAGCTCTGCAGAAGCACGATGCCGGAGATATCAGCAACCTCGACATGCTGAACGCCCAATCGAAACACAGCATGGTAAAACTAAAAGGGAAACAGCTTGTGAACGACCTGGATATCGCCCATCGTGAACTGAATGCTTTGCTTCAGTCGGATTCGTTGTATACGGTTGTTTACGTACCCATGAACAGACTGAAACTAGACACGGGCGCTCTGGAACAGGAGCCGGGTTACAGGGCGTTGATCCATTCCGGACAAATGAATGAGGCCCTTTTGCAGGTGGAAAAGAATAAGCTGCTGCCGGGCTTTACACTGGGATATTTCAACGGTACAAACCCGTATGCAAATGCCCGGAATTATTTCGGATATCATGTCGGTCTTTCCCTTCCCCTCTTTTTTGGCGAGCAAAAAGCGAAAATTGATGTAGCAAAAATCAATCGGGAAATGGGTGCGTTTCAACAACGAAATTATGCATTACACTTTGAGGCAAAGCAAAATGCCCTTTTTTCCGAGTTGAAAAAATATGCCGGGACTTTGGATTATTATGAAAACGAAGGAATGAAATTATCCGATCGGATGATTCGCGCTGCAGAAAAAAGCCACGATGCAGGGGAAATCGATTTCTTTCGCTTTGTTCATACCGTAGAAGATGCCATCCAAATGGAAATCGATTATCTCGACAACCTGGATCAATACAATCAAATTGTTCTTGATATTAATTACTTAACAATCAATTGAAAAATGAAAGAGCCCTATACAATTGCTGTTTTCATCCTATTGCTATTGTTTGGAAGCGCCTGCCGCGACAATACCGGTTTTGTTGATACGGACACTCTGGATGCGGATAAAATCCGGATTACCCGCGACCAGTTTCATGCGGTGAATATGCAGCTGGGAAATCCCGAAAAACAGATTTTCACGGAGTCCATCCGGGCAAACGGGTACCTTCTTCCTTCGCCTGATGGTATGTGCCTTATTCAGACCTTACTATCCGGAAGAGTCTCAGGGATCCGGCATTCTGTGGGCGAACCGGTGAAAAAAGGGGAAATCCTCTTTTGGATCGAAGGGGAAGAAGTGATTGCACTGCAGGAAGCGTATATGAAAAGTATTGCAGATCTTGAATTTAAGGAAAAAGAACGGGAGCGGGTGATCCAATTGGTCGAGAGCAAGGTATCCCCTGAAAAAAGCCTCGAGGCAGCAGAAAAGGAATATAAGCTGGCTTTTGCCGAGAAAAATAGTCTGGAAGAACGACTGAAATTGATGCAGGTCGATCCGAAACAAATTGTTAAGGGAACCGTATTGTCTGCCTTTCCGGTCCACAGTCCTTTAAACGGCTACCTTACCGCATTCAACCTGAGAAATGGCCAGTTTGTCGACCCTCAATATGCTGTTGGGAAGATTGTGGATACCCGAAAACTCCAGCTGAACCTGAGTGTTTTTGAAAATGATCCCACCCGTTTATGGCCCGGACAAAAAGTTATCTTTTATGAACCCGGCCGAAAAGAATTAATCCATACGGCACGCTTAAAATTCATTGGCAGAGAAATCGATTCCGAAACGCAATCCTTAAACTGTATCGCTTCCATCGACAGTGTGGCCTTCAAACAATTTGTTAATGGATTATTTGTTGAAGGGCAAATAATTACATCAAGCTTCGAGGCCTTAGCCCTCCCTTCAACGGCTGTTTTCTTTAAAGGAAACGAATCTTTTGTTTTGGTAAAAACGTCCGAAGATGACCAAAGCATCACCCTGGAAAGGAAAAGGGTGCAAACAGGCAAAATAACAAGCGATTTTGTGGAAATCAACACATCCGGTTTAACGGAAGTGTTGGTCAACGGTGTTTATTACTTAAATGGAAATGAGGAAGATAACTAGAAGGAGCGTATTTTTTTGAAATGAAAATTTTACTACTTATTACCCCATGCCGGGATTCGTTATCAAACAGCCGGCGGGGTGACATTTCAGGTAACGTCCGTTATCCCCGAAGGGAGCGCTGCCTCTTTTTTTGGCAGTTTCTCCTTTAACGACAGGGTTCGGGGCAAGGTAATCGTACGTTTCTAATTTATGGGAAAAACGTATCTTCGTTCCGGTCTTTAAAAATTTGGATCGATGAACACCTTGAAAACCTTCGGGATCATTGGGGCGGGCATGATTGCCGAAAAACACATTGTTGGAATTCAAAAGACAGGGCTTGCCCGGGTGAAATGGATTGCCCGCCGCGACGGGACAAAGCTGGATTCGATACAGCAAAAGTACGCCATTCCTCTCGGGACGACCGATTATCGCGATATCCTAAACGATCCCGAAGTGGATGCCGTAGTGATCACAACGCCTCCGGCTCTGCATTATGCACAATTTGTTGCGTGTGTTGAAGCCGGAAAACACATTTTGCTCGAGAAACCCGCGGCGATCCGAAGGGAGCAACTCGACGAGATGATCCGTTTGGCCGAACAACATCCGGATTTGGTCATCAGCGATTGTTCGGCACGACATGCACGGTTGCAGCCCAGGTTTCGCAAGGTGAAGGAAATGATTGACTCAGGTATGCTGGGCGAGATTTATTTCATTCACCACAATGCCGTGGCCCGGCAATCGAGACCAGGGATCGAATACCACCCTTCGGCAAAATGGTTTCTGAACCGGGAACTGGCAGGGGGAGGTGTCCTGTTCGACTGGGGTGTTTATGACCTTTCGTTCCATCTGGGACTGTTGAACGATCGCCCAAACATCGAAAAAACCCATTTGTTGTTTATGAAAAAGGGGCTCGACCGGAAAGATCCCGGAACAGAAATTTGCGATGTGGAGGAGCATTTTGCCGCTTTGCTGAAACTTTCGGGCGGCATTGACTACTATTGGGAACGGGCAACCCATGCCAACATGGAAGCCCAAAACGAAACCCGTATCTACGGAACGAAAGGGGGCATTAAACTCGCTTTTTGCAGCTGGGACGACCCGTCGATCGAATTTTTCGATGTTTCCGAAGAGGGCAGGGGTGCCGCCCGGAAAGAAGTATATAGTGTTGATTGTGCGGGACACGACGATAACGATGCGCTTTCCGCTCATTTTATTGCCGTTTTGCTGGGCAAAGAAACCGTACAAATGTCTCTTTCGCTGGCGGGCAAACATCTTGGGGTTATTTACCGCCTATACGAGGAAGCCGGGCATTTGCACGGAAAGATGCAGTAAACAAATTCACCCTTTGTTCAGAACATTCCGCACGGTAGTTTTTTCGGTAGATGGATTCAATTTTTTTTCAAAATATAAAATCTGTCTTATTTTTGAAAGATCAATCAATTTTTAAAAATATGAGAAGAATTCAATTCTTTTTTGTTGTTGTAGCCCTGATGGTTACTTCGGCCTCAGCCCAGGAGGGGCTTGTGAAAATCACCGGGGAATACACCATTCCCAATTGTCCCGAATGGGCCCATCATGCCGTGTTCTATCAAATTTATCCCCAAACCTTTTACGACACCGATGGTGATGGTATTGGCGATTTGAACGGGATTATTGAAAAACTCGACTATGTGAAAAGCCTGGGGGCCGATGCCATCTGGCTGAATCCATTTTTTGAATCTCCTTTTTATGATGCCGGTTTTGATATTTCGGATTATTATAAAGTGGCTCCCCGTTATGGCACCAACGACGATGCCAAACGCTTGTTTGAAGAAGCCCACAAGAGAGGAATCAAAGTATTGTTCGACTATGTGATCAGTTATACATCCATTGAGCATCCCTGGTTCAAGGAATCGGCAAAA
>DAIMEA010000217.1:0-6967 GCA_036725585.1 Prolixibacteraceae bacterium
TAAAGTTTTTGACATCTCATAGTCTGTCCCGCTTTGGTGAGAGAACGCTCCACCTTGTTTGTCCCGATCAATCGGCATGGCTCGTTTCATGATCAATTGACCGACATTTCGACGAAAAAGTTACCTATCATGGCGAAAATATTCATTTTTTTTTAAAATAACATAAGATTTTTTTCTCTCTGTAATGACTGCTCTTTTTTTACCCTTCCGGCTACAATTCGTCCTCATACTGACGATAGAATACATGCAAATTGTTTTCTTTGCATACGAAAAGTCATTTTATAAACCACAAGCGCGCATTATGAAACAAATTCAGCTTCGGGCACAAACGATCTTCCGGATTGTTTTGTTTTCGCTGGCCATATGGATCCCCCGGCAATCCACAGCCCAGCTTATTAACGCCGCCAGCTACGATCACGTCATCCGGGTTGCCTGTGTGGGCAACAGCATCACCTGGGGCTTCGGGATCGAAAACCGCGACAGCCTGTCGTATCCGGCCCAACTGGGTCGTCTGCTGGGCGAAAAATGGGAAGTGCGCAATTTTGGTGTGAGCAGCCGCACCCTGCTGTCGAAAGGCGACCGCCCGTACATTAACGAGCAGGCCTATGCCGATGCGAAAGCCTTCCTGCCCGACGTTGTGCTTATCAAGCTGGGGACCAACGATACCAAACCCCGGAACTGGGAGTTCATAGCGGATTTGGAAACCGACTATCGGTCATTGATCCAATCCTTTCAGCAACTCGATTCCAAACCCCTGGTCATCCTGCTGAAAGCAGTCCCGGCCTTTCCCGAACGCTGGGGCATCAGCGACAGCCTGATCAACGGCGAACTGAATCCGAGGATTGAGAAACTGGCAAAGGAACTCGGCCTCCCGTGCATCGACCTGCATGCCCCGATGGTCGGCAGGGGCAATCTTTTCCCTGATCTGATCCACCCGAATGCCGAAGGAGCCGGGATTATGGCCCGCATATTATTTAACGAACTGACCGGAAGCGAATAAAATCTCCTACCCAAAAGGATGCATCGTTGGGGTAGAATAAAAAGCAAAAAAGTCCGGCTTCAGTGGTGCAGCCGAAAACAGGCATACGGGACTGCAACTTTTTAAGTTGCAGAAATTGCGCAGCAATTTTTTGCCCCCGGTTATACAGCCCGGGTATGATCCCAAAAGATCAGGGAAGAATGAATCAACACGCCTGCATCCTTCATTTTTAATGAATATTCGTTTATCGCATCGGTGTTTGAAGCTTTGGCCTTGCACCGGATAATAATCAAACAGAAAACGGGAAGCAACTTTTCCCGGAAATCGTTTTTTTCGCCACCCATTTATTCGGGCAACCATCCATCCAGCACAAAAGAAGGATCGCGGTATTGGGCAAGGATCAGCGAATCGTTGGGCAGGGTGAGCTGTTTCGATGCCGGATGGCGCTGCGAAATATCAAGCGGTTTCCCGCTTTCGGGATGGATGCTGTTGTATTCCCAGTAACGGATGTGCTCTGTATCGCCACCGATGCTCCCCCACCCGACGGGTGAAATACCCAAAAGGCGACAATCGATCAAAACAACCTCGCTGTAAGGGTATGTTTTCCCATGGTTGACCGGGCAACGGGCAATTTCGGTCTCCCCTTCGCCCAGGCCCCGGAACAGGCAATTAACGAAAACAAGACCATGGTTTTCGTTGGTGTTGCGAACCCACATGAACACCCAATACGACCGGAGTTCACAATTCCGGAAAAAGGCCGGTCCCCTTCCCAGCACGGTATCGCCATCGCCAACGATCAGGCATTCGGAATAATAGGCCGAACCATTCGTCTGAAGGGCATCGCCCGAACCGATGATGGTGACCCGGTAAAAACTGTTCTCCGAACCGTTCACCAGCAAACCTTCGGCCTGACCGCGGGAAAGATTCTGAATGGTGAGGTTTTCGAGACGGATATTCCGGCAGTGATCCATGGCAAAAACAGCTCTCCGCGATGGAAAAGTCCCGGGCACCTCGTTGGTCTTCAGGTTCACCGGATGGGGATTGAACACCTCGTTGTTGGCATAACGAATCACGACACCCTCGCGGCTTTCGCCTCGCAGAACCAGGTTTTCTTTGTTCCGGAAATAAACGATTTCGTCGTACGTCCCGTTTCGGACAAACAGGGTACGCGGTACCGACGATGTATCGGGCAGGAAATCGATGGCGCCCTGCACGGTATTGAAATCACCCGTCCCGTCGGCACTCACCACCCATTCATGGGAATCGGACGGGGGCGGAGCAGGCTTGGTCGAAAACGTCCATTTTTTCCCCGAAACCCCGGAAAAGGAGCTGTCGGGCAGGCACAAAACACCGGGATCTATTTGAACGTAATAACGTTTGCCGTATTCGAGCAGATTATGGTGCAGCGTAATAATGGCCTTGTTGCCAAAAATCAGGACCGGGTAAAAATGAAAGCCGTCGGTAAAGTTGCCGATAATGCTCAACTGAAAGGCATCGGACGTTGGAAAAGCCAGCCCCGAGGGCGTCCCTGCTTTCGTGTTGGCATTGGTAAAGCGCCCCGGAAGATATTCGTAGGGCACCGGGGTGTAGACAGCCCCTTTCGAGGTATCGCGGGTTGTTGGCCCGGGCGGAATACACAGATCGAGGCAGTCGACCAGCCGGTTGTCGGCAGCATCGTATACCCTTATTTTGCCCGAGGAACCCAAAACCGGCGGTTCCGGAAAGGTCAGTTCCAGATGGGTGTCGGGATTGACCTGAACAGCCTTGTGCTCAGGAAAAAAAAGAATAGTTTCATCTCCGGACCGGGAACAGCTGCAGACGACAGCAAACAACATCCCCGTGAGCATCAGCGAAATGAGTGTTTTTCGAACGTTTTCCTTATGGATCATGTTTTGTTTTTTAAACAGTATATCAATCGAATTCTCCGTATAACAGCACGAAGCGTCGGTAACACAAAAACGCTCTGCTCATGCCTTATTCAAAAATTTCCGGATCCGCTGCATGGCCTCGTCAATCTTATCCAGATGATGCACCAACGGACCGTATGATAAGCGTACTGCATTTTTCAGTGTATCGCCAAAGCCCCAGCCGGGAACAACAATAACGCCTGTGTTTTCAAGGACTTTGCGCGTAAATTCAGTACCATCCATGTCAACATTCATTACAGTGTAAAGTCCTCCTTGTGGAACCAGACAAGGCATTCCAAGGTGCTTTTCAATAGAAGCAACGGTCTGTTCTGCTGCTTTCCGATACATGGCCGAAATCTCTTTAATGTAGGGTTTAATTTGGTTCGAAGCAATTCCTTCATGGATATAATCGACCAGGGCCATTTGGTGCAGGGTGTCGGGACAAAGAATGCTGGCCCCTTGCACGGCCTCAAAAGCAGCCACAATTTCCGTGGGCGCTTCCACCCATCCCAGGCGTCGACCCAGTCCACGACACCATTTCGAGTTCGAGTGGATCGAAATGTAATTGTCGTTGGGGCCCCAGGCAAAATATTCGGGAGAGGAATTGCCCCAAACCAGCTCTTTATAAGCAAAATCAATCACCAGAAAAGCGCCTGTATCCCGGGCAGCCTCAAGAGCCGTTTGTACGAAACGGGTCGACGGGATCTGCGATGTGGGATTATCGGGCGCACAAAGCAGGATCATCTTGGGTTTCTCTTTTCGGATGAATGCGCCAAAGGCATCGTTTCGTTCGTCGGCCACGTATCTCCATTCATGGGTGTCGAGAACAGGAAAGCGGATGATTTCCACGCCGTCGAGGGCTGAAACCTGTGCCGGATAATTGGGATAAGCCGGATCGGGTAGAAGGAGTTTGTCGCCGGCATCGAGAATGATGCTCATCAAATTGGCGGTCATTTGTGATGAATTGCAGCCAATGGCGATGTTTTCGGGAGCCAGTTCCATCGTCGCTCCATAGAGGTGCTTTTCCAGTTCGACCAGAGCCTGACGGCATTCGGGCATCCCAATGGTCGGGGGATAAGCTCCGCTGGCGTGAAAGCGGCGGGTGTCGCGAATGATGTTCGCGTAGGCTTCGCGCAGTGTGTCGGGCGCTTCGTGGTTCACCCAGCCCCCCGAAAAGGAAATGACATCGGCCGGGTCGAGACCGGCTTTTTTAAAGAATTCCGGATTGGCCAGGTCCATAATTTCCCGGATCGGCGATTTTTTATTTTTAAATGTGGCTACTTTTTTCGAAATGCTTGGTTTCATGACATGATACGTTTTTGCACGTTATTTTTATACGAATGAGATTGCCTTGCTACGCTACTTATGACAGTTGAAAAAAGTTGTCATTCCGAGGGAAGCGAAGCGACGAGGAATCCTTGCAATGCGAGTAGATTTGACTACGTCGATTTTCAATTCTCCTCCTTTCCCGATGGCTATCGGGATCGAAATGACACTAGAACGAAATCTGTCATAAGTAGCATAGCGAAGCAATCTGTCAAATATTTTATTAATTCTTCTATTCCTTTATTTCCTTGCCATCGTTGCTTCTGCGGCCTTAACTATATCACCCACACCCATTTCGTAATAATCAAGCAATTCGTCGGGTTTTCCCGAACCCGGGAAGCAGTCGCGCAGACCGATGCGGGCAATGGGTACGGGACAATGTTCGGCGGCCACTTCCATGATGGCGCTTCCCAGTCCGCCAATAATGTTGTGGTCCTCAGCCGTAACAGCCGCGCCGCACATCCGCAATATTTTGCCCACACCTTCCGTGTCGATGGGTTTCACGGTATGAACCTCAACAACGGTAACGCCTGTGCCTTTTTCGCCAAGAATCCGGGCAGCCTCAAAAAGGCGAGGCAGCATAATGCCGTTGCCGAAAAGGGCAAGATCGTTGCCTTTTTCCGACAGGACATTGATTTTTCCGGGGACAAAAGGCGTTCCCTTTTCAAACACAACCGGGTCGCGACCGCTTCCCAGCCGGATGTATACGGGCCCGGGAATTGAGGCGGCAGCCATGGCGGCCTGGCGTGTCTGGTCGGCATCGGCCGGGACCAAAATCGTCACATGGGCGATGGTGCGCAAAATCCCGATATCTTCAAAAAACTGATGGGTCACTCCTTCGCGCTCACCGGCTGCCATACCCCCGTTTACGCCAACCAGCTTTACATTCAGGTTGGGGTAGGCAATAAACGTACGGATTTGTTCGCAGGCCCGTAGGGTAATAAAACCCGCATAAGTGGCAAAATACGGGATGAGCCCGTCGATGGCCAGGCCGGCTGAAACAGCCGCGGCATTTTGTTCGGCAATTCCCGTTTCGATATAGCGGTCGGGAAATTTTTCGACAAAAGCGGTGGCGCGCATGGCCAGCACACTGTCGGCGCAAACCAATACAATTCGTTCGTCATTTTCGGCCAGGGCATCGAGGCCCTGCATGAATCCCTCCCGGGTGCTTTCTGTCTTATTCAAGGTCGGACCCTCCCAATAGCGTTAAGGCAAGTTGATGTTCTTCGTTTGTGGGGACCCGTTTGTGCCAGGCGTTGTTCCCTTCCATATAGGGTACGCCTTTCCCTTTAAGGGTATGGGCAATGAATACAACCGGCTGGCCGGGAGCCGGTGGCGCGAGTCCGGGCATGGGCCACTCCCCCGCTCTCCTGAAGGGGAAGCCGTCCGCGGGCGGCTGCACGTTCCAGTGCGCTTGTCAGTTCCTCCATGTTGTGCCCGTCGATTTCTACGGCATACCATCCAAAGGATTTCCATTTTTCGGGAAGCTGGGTGAGTCCGCTGATGACTTCCACTTTTCCGCCGCTTTGGATGCCGTTGTGATCAACAATCGCGATCAGGTTATGCAGTTTGTATTTGGCGATGGTCATGGCCGCTTCCCACACGATGCCTTCGTTCAGTTCGCCATCGCCGGTGAGCACAAAAACCAGGTTTTCGGAGCCTCGTTTCCGTGCGGCCAGGGCCATACCGCATCCCTGCGACAAGCCGTGCCCGAGCGAGCCCGAGGTGGCATCGACTCCGGGTGTGGCTTTCTGAACCGGGTGCCCCTGCAGGCGCGATCCAAGCATGCGCAGGGTTTTCAGTTCGGACGGGGGGAAATAACCCCGCCGGGCCAGGGCGGCATACAGTACCGGACAGGCATGGCCCTTCGACAGGATAAAGCGGTCGCGTTCGTTCCAGCCGGGCATTTCGGGACGAATGCGAAGCACGTCGAAATAAAGAGCAGCTAGTATGTCGGCAATCGACATGCAGGGCCCGGGATGGCCGTCGCCCGCCCAATAAATGCTGTTCACCACATCGCGCCGCAACTGGGTGGCCAGGGAATTCAAGCGTTGAAAACGTTCGTTCATGGATGGTCCCATTTGATGGTTTCTATGTGAAGAAACTCCTGATTCCAGACAAAAATAATGATTCCTGCTGAATGGAAGAACCGTGAAAAGTGCAAAAACGAGTTTTTTATGAAAAGGTTTACATGAAGGTTTTCAGGAAAGTTGACTTTTTCTGCCTGATATTTCAGTATTTTCTTTTATCAATAGATAATAATTGAATGCAACTATGAGAACGTTTACAAAAGAAGAAACCGAAAATGGGTTGAAAAAGATAATGCAATCCGAACACAACATGATTCACTTTTGCCGGGTTCGGTGACGGCTTTTCACCATTCGCCCGTTAAAAAACAGGAACCCATGAAAGGATTTCATTGGGAACCGATACGCTTGAGCGTTGGCTTATGTTCGGCTCTTTTTGCGACACCAAATCTCCAAATAATGCTGTGTCGAGCTAGCGTATTTAATGCCAACGTCACATATTTCAGTGAACTTATCCGTACAAACGGAGCCAGATTCGAACAGTGATTGGATATTGTGTTTTGTACACAAAGCCCTTATTTGATTACCATTATCTCTAAATATCCCATGTATATCTTTATAAAAAAGAGCATTTTAACCTATCTCTTGCAAGTGGTTATGGGAAATTGATAACTAGGGTCTGCTGAAAAAAAAGTAATGTTTTGGATCGTTGATGATTTATCCGATAT
>DAIMEA010000218.1:0-6896 GCA_036725585.1 Prolixibacteraceae bacterium
TATGCCATGAGCCAACAGCACGATATTCCGTTCAAATCGTACGACCGGCTTTTCCCCAATCAGGACACAATGCCCAAAGGTGGTTTCGGAAACCTGATTGCATTGCCACTTCAAAAAGCTGCACGGGCAAACGGGAATAGCGAGTTTATTGATGAATCATTTCATTCATACGCCGATCAATGGGCGTTTTTGTTTTCAATTCCACGACTCTCTGAAAAACGAGTAGAGTTCCTGATCTCGAAACTTTGTGATGGCAATGAACTTGGACAGCTGAAGAAGGACATTGAGGAGGAACAGAAACCTTGGGAAAAGGCAAAGATCGAATTGAAAAAAAATGATTTTCCACAGAAAATGACCCTCACAAAAGCGAATATGCTTTATATTCCCAAAGAAGGTTGTTCGCAACGTGCACTGAACCAGATTAAACGGTTGGCAGCTTTTAAAAATCCTGAGTTTTATAAAGCTCAGGCCATGCGCTTATCAACCTTCAATAAACCCTGCATCATTTCTTGTTCCGAAGAAACTGCCGATTATTTGTGTCTGCCCCGTGGCTGCGAGTTTGATTTGATGGAACTGGCAAGCAAATTCAAAATCAATGTTGAATGGCACGACAAAACCAATCGGGGAAGGCATATCAATGTGTGTTTCAACGGTGAATTAAGGGGCGAACAACCGCTTGCAATAGCAAAAATGAAGGAGCAAAATTATGGTGTGCTATGCGGTACTACGGCTTTTGGAAAAACGGTTGCCGCCATAAAACTGATAGCCGAACGTAAAGTGAACACGCTCATTTTGGTGAACCGAATCAGTTTGATATCGCAATGGAAAACCCGTATTGAAGAGTTCCTGACCATTAATGAGTCGCTGCCCGAAAGATCTACATCGAAAAAGAAAAAAAAGCAGGGCTTGATTGGCCAATACGGAGGCGGCAAAAAAGAGTTGACCGGAATCATCGATATAGCTGTTATGCAGTCGTTAAGTCGCGATGGCGAGGTTGATGAATGTGTGAAAGACTATGGAATGGTGATTGTTGACGAGTGTCACCATGTTTCGGCGTTTAGTTTCGAACTGATTTTGAAGAAAATTGGGGCCAAATATGTTTATGGGCTAACAGCAACACCGACCCGGAAAGATGGCCATCACCCGATTATTACCATGCAGTGCGGTCCTATCCGTTTCAGGGACGATGCCAAAAAACAAGCAAAGCTCCGGCCTTTCGACCATGGCATTATTCCACGTTTCACGTTATTCCGCATCCCTGTTTCCGAAGAAAGAGAGACAACCATTACGGGTTTGTACGCGGCAATCGTCGATGACGAAATCCGAAACCAGCAAATAATCAGCGATGTGATTCAATGTTACAACAATGGACGAAATTGTATCATACTAACCGAACGGACAGCCCATGTTGAGTTGCTTTCAGTGGAACTTCAAAAACAAATTCCTGAAGTGATTTCATTATCCGGAAACAGGAGTGCAAAAGCGACACATGAATCATTATTGCTTATTTCGAATGCCCCGATCGACAAGCCATTAATAATCGTAGCAACTGGCCGTTACATTGGAGAAGGTTTTGACGAACCACGCCTCGACACTTTGTTTCTGGCCATGCCCATTTCCTGGAAAGGCACTTTGCAACAATATGCCGGTCGGCTGCACCGCCTTTACGAGGGAAAAAAAGAAGTGATTGTATACGACTATGTGGATGTTCATATTGGGATGCTCGAAAAAATGTATCACAAAAGGCTTTCGGGTTACGCTTCGATTGGTTACAAGATCAAGGGAAGCGAGTTTACAGGAGAAACAGCCAACATTATTTTCGACAAAGACAATTTCTTACCCGTTTATACCACCGATATATGGAATGCCACCAACGAAATCACAATTGTCAGTCCATTCATTACCCGAAAGAGAACAATCCAAATGAGTGCCGATCTTCAACAAGCTAACCTGAGAGGAGTTTCTATAACAGTTGTTACCCGCCCCGAAGAAGAATACAAACCTAAAGATTTTGCCTCATGGAACGAATCCATTGCCGTACTGAAAAGCATTGGGGCAATCTTGTTGTTCAAGCCCAACATCCACCAAAAGTTTGCCATTATCGACCAAAAAGTGGTTTGGTACGGCAGCATCAACCTCCTTATGCTTTGTTCAGCCGAAGAAAGCATGATGCGGTTGGTGAACACAAATGTAGCATACGAGCTGGGACGAACGGTAAAAGCGAATAAATAAGCAGTCTGCTTAACACAGTTTATTCAGAATAATCTAATTGAGAAGTCATGTTGCCCACCCAGTCCTAACTGCAAAATTATCTGCAAAGCAGAAAGTCGAACTTCTTTTATGGTGTGGGACAGCAATTGCCGCCTGATTTCCGGTTTCCGGTTTTCGTATTCCCATCTCCTTCCTCCTTCCTTCTCCTCAATCCAGAAAAAACGGATGATTCGTCGGCTTTTCACGAAAGGGCAAGCATCCGTTCAATCGGTTGCCGGGCCTTTTCTATTACTTCGTCCGGCAGGTTTACTTCCGGAAGTTCATGTTTCAGGCAAAGGTATAGTTTCCGCATCGAGTTCAGTTTCATATAACTGCAGTCGTTGCAGCCGCAGGTCGAGTCGACCGAAGGGGCCGGGATAAAGATTTTTCCGGGGCAGGCTTTTGTCATTTGGTGAAGGATCCCGCTTTCGGTAGCCACGATAAATTTACGGGCACTGGCTTGCTGTACATATTTCAGCAAGGCTGCCGTCGACCCGATGAATTTAGCCAGGATCAACACGGGCCTTTCGCATTCGGGATGGGCAATAACTTCGGCATCGGGGTGTTCGTCCATCAGGGCGATGATCTTTTCCACCGAATATTGCTCGTGAACCATGCAGGCGCCATCCCATAAAACCATGTTCCTGCCGGTGAGGGAGTTGATGTAGTTTCCCAGGTTTTTATCGGGTCCAAAAATCAGTTTGGCATCGGGCGGAAAACTGTTTACAATTTTCACGGCATTCGACGAAGTACATACAATGTCCGTCTCGGTCTTCAGATCGGCGGTACAATTAATGTAGCTGATTACTTTATGGTCGGGATATCGGGCTTTAAACGCCCGGAAGGCTTCTATGGGCGCCGACTCGGCCAGCGAGCACCCCGCTTTCAGGTCGGGCAGGATTACCTTCTTTCCGGGATTGATGATTTTGGCCGTTTCGGCCATAAAATGTACGCCCACAAATACTATGATATCTGCCGATGTACGGGCAGCTTCCTGGGCCAGGGCCAGACTGTCGCCCACAAAATCGGAAATATCCTGCAATTCGGATTGGATGTAGTAATGCCCCAGTATTACAGCATTTTTTTCCTCTTTCATCCGGATTATTTCTTCCACAAGATGCACTCCCCGGGGAATTGCTTCATCGATGAATCCATTTCGCTTGATCGAATCTGTTTTATCAATTTGAGACATGATCATCCTTTTCTTTGAAACCGGCCGTAAAGGTAAAAAAACCCGGCCAGTTTGATGGTTTGTTTCCAATAATTTCCTGTTGAATTAATACAAACGAAGTTTTATTTTGTTTTCATCGTGTACCTTTTATTTATCATTTTTAACGATCACCGTTCGGGTTATTTTTGGGCAAAATTTGCTTCAATACGCACCCGGAATCGGATAATTTGCGTTATTTTTAAGCGTAAAAAATTAACAGAGGAGTATCATGAGAAAAACAGGTACATTCATTCTTTTCCTGCTTTTGGCAACCCTGGCTTATTCGCAGGGAGAAGTAAGGGGAATTGTTGTCGACAAAAACTCAAAGGAATCGCTGATCGGGGCTACCGTTGTGCTCAAAGGCACCACGCGGGGCACAGTCACGAGTGTCGACGGCAGCTTCAGCCTGAAGGATTTGCCCACAGGAAAACAAACCCTGGAAATTTCCTACATAGGCTATGCAAAACAGGATATTCCGATTGAGGTCAAAACCGGAGTTACCAAGCTGCCTACCATTGAACTGGCCAGCGATGCCATTGGTTTGAACGAGATCCGGGTGTTGGCCAATATTGCCATCGACCGGCAAACGCCCATTGCCGTAACCAACATCAAGCCCGCCCAGATAGAAGAAAAGCTGGGCACCCAGGAATTCCCCGAGATTTTGAAAAGCAGCCCGGGCGTGTATGCCACCAAACGGGGAGGCGGTTTTGGCGACGCCTCGGTACGGATCCGTGGTTTTGGCAGCAACAATGTGGCCGTGCTAATCAACGGGATGCCGGTGAACGGGATGGAAGACGATAAGGTATACTGGTCGAACTGGGCCGGTTTGTCCGATGTAACCCGGACCATGCAGGTACAAAGGGGGATCGGGGCATCAAAAATTGCCGTCCCGTCGGTAGGGGGAACCATCAACGTGATCACCAAAACCACCGATGCCAAAGCCGGGGGCAGCATTTTCTACAGCATGGGGAACGACCGGTACAACAAATTCGGGATCACCCTTTCCTCAGGTCTTTCGAAAAACAACTGGGCCGTTTCCCTGAGTCTGTCCAAAACTACGGGCGACGGATATGTTCAGGGAACTCCTTTCGAAGGGTATTCCTATTTTCTGAGCATTGCCAAAAAACTTAACGAACAGCACCAATTTTCCTTTACGCTGTTCGGAGCACCCCAGGAACACGCCCAACGCTACGAAATGCAAACGCTTGATGTACTGAAAAAACCAGAAGGTCATCGCTTTAACAGCGACTGGGGCTATCTGAACGGCCAGTTTTACAGCAACTCAACCAACTTCTATCACAAACCGGTGGCCATCCTGAACCACTATTTCGATATCGACCCGTCGACCTATCTGAGTACGTCGCTGTATGCTTCGCTGGGTATTGGCGGTGGAGGCTATGCTACTGAAAATGCCGTGACGCTGAAAAAGGATGAATTCGGACAGATCGACTGGGACCTTGCAGTGAAAGAAAACCTCGAATATGCTTCCAAAGGTGGCGGAGGGGGACTGTACTATCAGAATTCGTACAACCATCACCGCTGGTTCGGAGGCTTGTCGACGCTCAAGAAAACCCTCGGGAACATCGACATCCTGGCCGGGGTTGATTTTCGTTATTACTATGGCGAACACTGGCAGCAGGCTGATGATCTTTTTGGCGCCAACTTTGTCATCGACCGGCGCAACCGCGATGCCGTCAACTTTTACAACCACGCTGTGAAACAGGGCGGAACCCTTTACTACGACAACGATGGTGAAGTGATGTGGGAAGGAATTTTCGTACAGGGAGAGTATAAAGAAGGCGATCTTTCGGCCTTTGCATCGGTTTCTCTGTCGAACCGCTCGTACCGGCGATATGATTTTGGCCAGTATTTCTCGAACGATTTTAAGGAACAGCTCGAAAACGACCCGGAACTCGTAAAAGCCACTGAAGCCCGTCTTCAGGATTACATAACCGGCCACCGCTACAGCTCCATTTTTGAATCGGAAGCCTACAAAGTCGACCAGGTCTCTGTGTGGCGGCATTTCTTCGGTTTTTCGGCCAAGGCTGGCGCCAACTACAACCTGAGCGAAAACCACAATGTGTTCATCAACGGTGGGTACATGGAGCGTCAACCCATTTTCAGCACCGTTTTCCAGAACTACAAAAACCTGATTAACCCAACGGCCGTGAACGAGAAAGTAAGCAGTGCCGAAGTGGGTTATGGATTCCGGAGTCATTTCTTCACCGCCAATGTGAACGCATATTACACACTTTGGAACGATAAAACCACTACCGGGAACATCCCCGATATCACCAGCGACGATCCCGACGCCCGCCTGTTTTTCAATATTGAGGGTGTAAACGCGCGGCACATGGGCATCGAGCTCGACTTCGTTGCCGAGCCTATAGAAAAGCTGACCATCAACGGGATGGTATCCCTGGGCGACTGGATCTGGAACAACAACGTCGATACGGTTGAAATTTTCAAGGACCAGGTTCTGGTCGATCAGTACGATGCTCTGTACATTAAAGGGATACACGTGGCCGACGCCGCCCAGACCACAGCCATGATCGGCCTGAACTACGAGCTTCTGCCCGGCATGAAAATCGGTATCGACGGCTATTATTTCGACCGTCTGTATGCCGATTTCAGTCTCGACACCCGGACCAAACCCACCGACCAGGCCATCGATGCCGAGCGGATTCCGGCTTATTTTCTGATGGACATGAACGTATACTATTCCTTTAAAATGGGCAGCTACAATGCCTCATTGAATGGAAACATGCATAACGTGCTCAATACCCTCTACATTGCCGATGCCACAGAGGGCCGTGGCTATTATTTCGGTTATGGACGAACCCTTTCGGTAGGTTTAAAAATCAGGTTTTAACATTTGGCAACGACAAAAACAACTCGTATGAAAAAAATACACTATATCATCCTGGGAATATCCTTCCTGATCAGTTCCTGCGATCTCACCGATCCTCTGAAGGAAAAACGGGAATCGGTAAGCGACAACCTCGTTCAAAACTTCGAATATACCGTGAGCGATGATGATTTTGCCACCCTTACCAAACGGGCATTGTATCTCGACCCGGCCGACACAACCAACGTCGCTTTTTTGAAAGCCAATCATTTCTTTACCGACGAGGTTCCCGCCTCAACCTACGTACCCATGCTCATGGATGTTTTGTATCCCGGGCTGGGCACCGGCTCCCAGGCAAGGGTTTCCTACCTCTACAACGGGAATTCGCCCGACGATCTGCTTGCTTATACTGCTGCTCCGGTTTTCACCTTTGCACCTGCCGATTACCGGATGGCTGCCGATGCGGTTGCCGATGCCAATTACTTTTCGCCCCGATACAATCCCGATTTGCTGCTGCCGGGTATCCTGGCCGAACAACTTGATACGGCTTCCTCCGGAGCCATTTATGCCATTCAATTCAATTATTCG
>DAIMEA010000219.1:0-6874 GCA_036725585.1 Prolixibacteraceae bacterium
CAGCCGGCACAGGCGCCCGAGAATTCAAACAAAGGCTGCGCAAACTGGGTATTTTTAACCGTCTTGGACTTTTCAACCACCGTTTCTTTATATCCCACTTTTTCGTCCATGTATTGGAAGCGTTCGGCTTCGGCCATTTGCGATTCGAGCGTTTTCATCACCAGGGCTTTTTCCTTCGAAGGGCAAACATCGGCGCAGTTGCCGCAACCGGTGCAGTCGAGCGGTGAAAGCTGGATTCTGAATTTAAGCCCGCCAAATTGTTTCGCCGGTGTAGCCTCTTTTACGATCGTCCCGGCAGGCGCATGTGATGCTTCTTCTTCCGTTAGCAGGAAAGGACGGATCGCAGCATGAGGGCATACATAGGCACACTGGTTGCACTGGATGCAATTGTCGGGTTGCCACTCGGGTACATTGATGGCAACACCTCGTTTTTCCCAGGCCGTGGTTCCAGCCGGGAAGGTTCCGTCTTCTCTTTCGACAAAGGCCGATACCGGAAGACTGTTCCCATTTTGGGCGTTGATGACATCAACCACCTTGCGGATGAATACGGGTCGTTCGGTGTTGGAATCATCCTCGTCGCATACAATGTTTTTCCATTCCGCCGGCACATCAACTTTTACCACATTCTTGCCACCTGTGTCAACAGCGGCAAAGTTCATGTTCACCACAGCTTCGCCTTTCTTTCCATAGGATTTTACAATGGCTTTCTTCATCTGTTCCACGGCCATCTCGTAGGGAATCACTTGGGTGATTTTAAAGAATGCCGACTGCAGGATGGTATTGGTCCGGTTTCCCAGCCCGATTTCTTCGGCCAGCTCGGTTGCCTTGATAACGTAAAAATTGATTTCGTTTTCGGCCAGGTATTTTTTCATTTTTGCCGGTAGCCGTTTTTTGGTTTCTTCAACATCCCAGATGGTGTTGAACAGGAAACTGCCTCCTTTTTTCAATCCGGCCAGCACATCATACAGGTTGATGTAGGCGGGTACATGGCAGGCAACAAAATCGGCAGTGGTAACGAAATAGGTCGACCGGATGGGGCTGTCGCCAAAACGGAGGTGCGAGCAGGTGAACCCGCCCGATTTTTTCGAGTCGTATTCAAAATACCCCTGGCAATACTTGTCGGTCGAATCGCCGATGATCTTGATGGAGTTTTTGTTGGCGCCCACGGTGCCATCGGAACCCAGCCCGTAGAATTTGGCCTCGACCACATCGGCGGGCGAAACTTTAATGTTGGGCAATACCGGTAATGAGGTGAAGGTAACATCGTCGACGATCCCGATGGTGAATTTGTTTTTGGGCTCATTCATTTCCAGGTTTTTGTAAACCGAAAGAATTTGTGAAGGAGTGGTGTCCTTCGAACCCAGGCCGTAACGGCCTCCCACAATCACAGGCCATCCTTTGAACGGCGCTTTCCCTTTTTCGAGTGCTTCGCCAATGGAGCTTCGCACATCGAGGTACAGCGGTTCGCCCACCGATCCGGGTTCCTTGGCTCGGTCGAGAACGGCAATCCGTTTGGTTGTGGCCGGAAGGGCTTTCATCAAATGTTCCGTCGAAAAGGGACGGAAAAGATGAACGGCAACCAGACCTACTTTTTTGCCCTGGGCCATCAGGTAATCGATAACCTCTTTCGTGGTTTCGGTAACCGATCCCATGGCAACAAGGATGTTTTCGGCATCGGCAGCTCCGTAATAATCGAAAAGATCGTATTTGCGACCGGTAATCTTTTCAATTCCCTTCATGTATTCTTCCACAATGGCCGGGACGGCATCGAAGAATTTATTGGCCGATTCCTTGGCCTGGAAGAAAATGTCGGGATTTTGGGCCGTACCCCGGGTAAGCGGATTTTCCGGATTCAGGGCGCGGTTGCGGAAGGCTTGTAAGGCTTCCATGTCGACCAGCGGCTTTATGTCCTCCATTTGGATGGCTTCTATCTTCTGCAATTCATGTGAAGTGCGGAAACCATCGAAAAAGGCCAGGAAGGGGACGCGCGATTTAAGGGTTGCCAGATGGGCAACACCGGCCAGGTCCATTTCTTCCTGTACCGACCCGGAGGCCAGCATGGCAAAACCTGTTTGACGAGCTGCATAAATATCGCTGTGGTCGCCAAAAATGGAAAGGGCATGGGCGGCAATGGCCCGCGCACTTACATGAAATACCGTGGGTAACAACTCACCCGCCATTTTGTACATGTTCGGGATCATCAGGAGCAGGCCCTGTGAGGCTGTGTAGGTCGATGTGAGCGCACCGCTTTGTGCTGCACCGTGTACCGCGCCCGAAGCGCCTCCTTCACTCTGCATCTCGGCCAGACGGACCGGGCGTCCAAACATGTTGGTTTTGCCATTGGCAGCCCATTCGTCGACATATTCGGCCATGTTCGACGAGGGCGTGATGGGATAAATACAAGCTACTTCGCTGAACATGTAGCTCATGTAAGCGGCTGCATAATTCCCGTCACAGGTAATGAATTTTTTTTCTTTTGTCATAATGAACGTGTTTTATTGTTGTTTGTTTCATTTCAATACCCAAATCCAAACAGCCACAAGGGTATAGTCCGCCCCGATCCGATTTCGATCCGGTCGGCTGCGGCATAACTCTCATCGTTTAACGGCTCAATATATTTTCCGCCAACACGAAACGAAACGTTTCCGTTGATGGTGAAATCGAATCCCTCGACCGATTTTATCGGGTTCCGGTAACTGACCTGGTTGTAAAAAAAGGTCTGCCGGATGGTTGCATTATCGTTGTTTTCGGGGGCTACCGTATGGAGTAGGTTGGTGTTTTGAAGATAAATCCGGGCCGGCTTTTTCATCTGGTCTTCGTCGCCGTTGGCGTACAATAAATTAATAAGCCGGGCATTTTTCAGATAACGAAGGTAGTTCATCACCGTGGCCCTCGATGTTTTGATCTCGGCACTGAGTTTGCTGACATTGGGGGTGAAAGGTACCTCCCGGGCGATAATATACAACAGCTTACGTAAGCGGGGAAGATATTTAAGCTCGATCTGGTTCAGATAGGTTACATCAATCTCCAGCGCCAGGTTGATGTGCTTAAGCAAATCGTCGGAGAAATAACTTTTCCGGTCGAGAAAATATGGGTAATAGCCATAACGCAAATAATCGTCGAAATAAGCCAGGGGTTTAACCTTTCCCGCTATTTCACCAGCGATCGCCTCATGGTTTTGGATGATCGAATCGATCGAATAGGAAGAGAAGCTTTGCCCGGTCCGGTATTGCAGAAACTCACGGAACGACAACCCGGGAAGATGGTAAATGCGGACAATGTCTTTTAGGTTTTCATGCCCTTCGGCAATACGCAACGCCGGCGATGCAGAAAATACAATTTTCAGTTCCGGCAGTGTTTCGTAGCAGGCAAGCAATTCTTCTGCCCATCCGGGGTATTTGTGAATCTGATCGAGTACCAGAAGCTTGCCGCCTTTTTTGTAAAATTCGTCGGCAAAACCGAATATTTTTCGGGCAGTGAAATAAAAACTGTTGAGGTTGATGTACAGGCTGTCTTTCGGATCGATCGATTTTTCCCGGATGATATCCAACAGGAAGGATGTTTTTCCAACTCCCCGGAATCCTTTGATGCAAATCAACCGGTCATTCCAGTCGATTTCACCGAGCAACTCACGCCGTACGATGCTTTTTGAGTTTCGGACCAGATTGGTATGGGCTTCCCTGAAAAACTCCATTCGATGCAAAAAATTGGAATACAAAAGTAGATAAAAATCATCGATTTTGTAATCTGTACATTGCAAAAATGGCTTTCAATTGTAATTTGGAATTGATAAAAATAAAGTCGGATCCTTTTCGAAATGGTATTCCGTTTGTCAAATTCGACACCCGCTAGCCGAAGGAAAAGCAGGCAAAATGAATTGGGGTCGGATCCGGGAATAATTTTTCCGCATAATTTAAAATTGTAGAAAAAATTCATCGATTATTTACGAATTATCACAAATATTGCATGAAATGTTTTAAAAGAATATATTCGCGGCGTGAAAAAGAAGCAACGTATTGGTGTAGCTGCAGGAGAGGGTCCTTTTGAGAATGTGATCGGGGCACTAAGCCGGCTCGATTTGTCGCATCTTCGCAACAAGCGAATACTGATCAAACCGAATGTAGGACGGATTGCTCCCCCCGAGTCAGGATACAACACACATCCCGAGGCTGTGGCTGCCCTGATCGAAACCTTGCGGAAAACAGGTGTGTCGGAAATAGCGATCGGCGAAAGTCCCATTGTCGGCGTCGACACGTTTAAAGCTTTCCAACGGGCAGGATTTACCGACATGGCCGCCCGATATCAGGTTGAACTGATCGATTTTAACGCAAAACCGCCCGTGCTGAAATGCATTCAAAAACCGAGGATCCTCACGGAAACCAAAATCTGTCAGCAGATTGATGATTTTGATGTATTGGTTTCGGTGCCGGTTACCAAAACCCATATGCATACCGGGGTAACCCTGGGAATCAAAAACATGAAAGGCTGTCTGTACCGGCACGAAAAAGTTCGCTATCATCAGTTGGAATACCTGAAACATGAATACCCCGAAATGACTCTCGATTCGGCGATTTCGGACCTGGCAACTGTGTTGCTGCCCGATTTAACCGTTGTTGATGGCTACATAGGGATGGAAGGATTGGGCCCCTCGGGCGGTACGCCCAAAAAGTCGGATTTTGCCGTAGCATCGTTCAGCGCTATGGGAGCCGATGTGCTTGCCTGTTTCCTGATGGGCATACCCGTCGATGAGATTGTTCATTTAAAGCTGATTGCTAAACGAAATAAACTTTCCAGCAACCTCGACGATTACGAGGTTGTTCCTTCGGACTTTGCGCGGTTTATGCAGCCCTATAAACGGCCGCCCAAAGAAATTTCGATCGAATTCCCTGGTGTGGCGATCCAGGATGCGGATTCGTGCAGCGCCTGTTTGTCGACGCTGATGCTGTTTCTGAATCGTTTTGCCGGTGAAATGGAGCCGTACCGATTGAACGACGGCAAGTTTCACATTGCCATTGGCAAAGGAATTGAAAAAGCGATGGACGGAACGGTCTTTGTCGGCAATTGTACCCGGCACATGTGCGATAAGGGAATTTTTGTCAAAGGTTGCCCGCCGGTAGCCACCCGCATTTACGAAGCCATCGTTCATCAGGAACCCGAAAAAAACGAACCCGAAGTGTAAACGGCCTGTTATTCGGCCACAAGGGTGATGGATGCAGGATTCAAACCCCCGGCATTTGCTTTCAGAACAATGATCCCCTTGGTGTCGCCTGTTTGCAGCAAAACCTGAGCCAGTCCGTTGAATGTGCTTCGTTCCCAACGGGGTGCAGGAATCAAAATCTGCACGAGTCCCGGGCGGGTGTTCACATTGTCCCATTGGTGGGCTTTGACATACGGAATTGCAACAATGGCTACTGTGTTTTCGCCAACATGCAAAATTTCCCGGTTAAGAACGAAGGTGTGGTTTCGTTCCCGCTCACCCAGGTTTTTCCCTAGTAGCTTGCCGTTCACATACACCGATTGTTCTTTTCCTATGCTGTTAAACATCCAGGATATTTTTGCTTCAAGGTCGTCGGCCGAAAGGCTAAAATGGCTCCGGTATATTTTCTTCACAGGCTGTACGCCCGGTTCGTTGCTGCCGCGCGGGAAAGCTCTTTCCCATGTTGCATCATTGTAGCCGGGTTGCAGGGCTTCTTCCACCCGGGTTTCATCTGCGGGTATTTCTTTCCATGGGCCGAATGAAAGGCTCAGGGCTTTTTCGATAAAACGATCGTTTTCGTGTGATGTGGGATCGCCATTGCCTACGCCAATGATTTTTCCGGGTCCTTCCACCGAAAATGAAACCGGGATGTTCGCATTGGGCACGGGATTTCCCATAGCATCTGTTAACGATACGCTTATCACCGAAACGTCCTGCCGGTCGGCTTTTAAGCGGGTCCGGTCGGCAGAAAGAGCCAGCGATGCCGGTTCGGAAGAAGTGACCACTCTTTTTTCTCCGGTCAAAATTCCGTTTTTATAGCCGAGGGCTTTCAACTCGCCGGGCTGGTAGGGCACCTTCCACATCAGAGATCCGTTTTTTTCCATGGTCTTTTTTCCCTGGCTTTGCCCGTTCCGATACAATTCTACTTCGTCGAAATTGCTGTACACGACGACATCAACTTCGTCACCTTCTTTTCCGGGCCAGTTCCAGTGCGGAAGGATGTGCAATACCGGTTCCCGGCTCCACCATGATTTTAGATAATAATAATTGTCTTTCGGAAATCCGCACAAATCGAAAATGCCAAAATAGGAAGAAACCGAGGGCCAGCCGAAAGGCGTCGATTCGCCCCGGTAATCAAAGCCCGTCCAATAGCAGACTCCTGCAAGATAATCACGGCTGGCATAATGATTCCAACTGGTGTGATAGGAGAGGAAGCCCGAAGGGGTAGGCCGGTCGTAGGCAGCGAGGTATTGTTTTTCCGGATCGTCGAAGTAGATGCCCCGGGTGGTGTTGGTCGATCCCTCTTCGGTACCCAGCGACGACTGTCCTGGGAAACGTTCGTGGTGTTGGTCGGTATCGCCATGGTTCAGGTAATTGTAGCCCATCACTTCGATGACGGTTGATATGCCCTGCCCCCATCCGCCGCTGATGGCCGCGTTAACAGGCCGGGTCGGATCAATCGACCGGGCAAATGCCTGCATCGATGCAGCCATGTCGGCGCCTCGTTCATTCCCTTCAATGGCCCATTCTTCGTTACCAATCGACCAGAGTATGACCGATGGGTGGTTTCTGTCCCGTTCAATCAGTCGTCTCAGGTAATCGAGGTGCATTTCCGACGTGCCCATCAGCCGGTTTTCATCGATCACCAGCATCCCCAGCCGGTCGCAAATATCGAGT
>DAIMEA010000220.1:0-6866 GCA_036725585.1 Prolixibacteraceae bacterium
TGCAGCCCAAAAGAAGGGTGTCGATATGCGGATCGGCCATCAGAAGATGGGTCAGATTCTTTTCCACAAAATAGTTGGCGCCCATGGTTCCGATTTCGTTATTTTCGATGATCGGGACCCACATCGGGCAGGCTTCCTGGGTAACATAGATGGGGGAATCGGAAATTTTTCCCAATTCGATCAGGTAGGAACGGGAAGCTACAGTTCCCGGAGTTCCCAGGATTCCTACATGCCCGTTATGGGTTAGCGAGGGGATTTCTTCCACGCTGGGACGAATAACACCCAAAACTCTTTTTCTCTCGTCGATTTGGGGCAGATCGCGTTGCTGAATGGTTCGCAATGCTTTGGCCGATGCTGTATTGCAGGCAAGAATAACCAGTTCGCACCCCATTTGAAAGAGTTTTTTTACGGCTTCTCTCGTGTATTCGTACACTACTTCGAACGATCGGGTACCATAGGGTGTGCGGGCATTATCGCCCAAATACAGGTAATCGTATCTGGGCAAACGTTTCCGGATTTCTTTCAGGACGGTGAGTCCGCCATAGCCTGAATCAAAAATTCCGATGGGATGGGAACGGTTCATAATCGTCATTCTTGCCGAACACAGTGGTGCCGGTTGTTAACATTTTACAAAAATAGTGAATAATGAATAACCGCCTGACGCTCGTGTTAAATGATTTATCGGGAGTTGATTATCTGAAGTTTATGGTTTTGTACTGAATGAGCAAAATAAAATCGCACCAGATAGAAACCCGGCCCGATCCCATCGAGGGACAGGTTTAACTCCTGTTGCATTTCGTTCGAACAAAAAAGCAATGTTTCTTTTCCGGTGGCTGCAACCAGCGTTATTTTTTCGGGTAGTTCTTGGGGATTCAACCGAAAAGTGACCCTATTCATTGCCGGGTTGGGATAGACTTCCGGGTTTCTTCTTTTTTTTTTCCCGTCGACACCGGTATAAGCTTCCCAGGCTGCCTGCATTTCGTCAAGAGTGGTAATTTCAGCGTGATTGAAGAAAGCAATTTTGTGCCCGACAGAATTGACTTCGGGATCGAAAACAAAGTCGCCTACCCAGGTACAATTGTACAACCAGCGTGCCTCCTGTGCCACCATCTTTTCGGGTGAGGGCAGGGTTCCGTTTTCCGACATGGTCAGCATTCGTTTTCCTTCGAACAGGTTCCGTAAGTTGTCGAACAGGATGGCCGATGCGCTGTAGTTCCCGTTCGACAGGTACACATCCACTCCCAGTATGTCGACGTAGTCGTCGCCCGGATACCATTCAAGGGCAAAGGGACTGTCGGTCGTGGTCCAAACCCAGAGCAGGTTGTTGATCGCATGGTGCCGTGTGATCCGGTCGTAAAGCAAGCGCCAGAGCTGTACACAGGGTTCGGGGCCCTTGGCGCCCCACCAGAACCAGGCTCCCTCAGCTTCGTGAAGCGGGCGCCACAAAACCGGGATATTCTCTGCCTGGAGCCGTTTGAGTTGCTGGGCGATGGCATCGATATCGCGAAGGAGCAGCGCGTATTTTTCCGACTCGGGATGAGCAAGGACCCAGGCAAGGTCGAAGGTGGTGGCCCGGGTGTAAAAGCCGCTCCACCAAGGCTGTTCCGAAGTGTTGGGCAAATCGGTTGGGGCATTCCAGTGCCAGGTGAGCGTTACCATTCCGCCCAGGTTTTTATACCATTTTATCACATCGTCGGTGGCCTGGCTGCTGGCGCCAAATTCAATCCGGGAAGGGGAGTAGTCGATCAGGTCGTTTCCATACAGCGCCGGATATTTCCCGGTGATTTGGTGAATATAACGGATGTCGGAATTATTGGCGGTATACGATTTATCTTCCGACTGAAACTGGCCGGCAAAAGTGGTTTTCCCAAAGTGGTAGCGGAGAAACTGATACAAACGAACCGCTTCAGGCGATGCTTCCGGGTTGACCGGGCTCGTGGGAATAGACCATTCGGCCGATGGAAGCGCTTCGGCAATCCGAATATAATCGAGTTCGAACCA
This sequence comes from Prolixibacteraceae bacterium, assembly GCA_036725585.1. Taxonomy (GTDB): domain Bacteria; phylum Bacteroidota; class Bacteroidia; order Bacteroidales; family Prolixibacteraceae; genus DAIMEA01. The sequence goes on from DAIMEA010000220.1 coordinate 2,002, forward strand.
TCCCCAGCTGTTCACAACCGACAGGGTATTTTCTCCTTCCTGCAAAACAATTTTGCCGACATTCACTTCCGTAAAACGGGTCCCGTTCAAAAACTGGACCTCGGCGATATGTTCTCCGTTTACCCATACATTATTCTTTTTATCCCCGTATGGCGCGGCATAGCCAATGTATAACTGGTATTTCCCTTCGTTCTCCCACGAAAAGGTAAGGGTAACACGGTCGTTCTCGTTGTCAAACCCGGTTATATAACCACTGCCCGAAAAGCCCGAACGCGATGAAGCTTTTTGAACACCCACCAGTGCACCCTCTTCTGCTTCGTATATCTGGGCGCCAACCGATAGAAAAACGAACAGGGGTAGCAAAAACAGCAACGATTTTTTCTTCATAACGCACCTTCTTTTAAATAGAATATGGTATCCTGACTACAGCAAAAATAACAAAACAAAAGAGGGGATTGTTCCTGCTTTCATTGTAAAGAAACAATCCCCATACTTATAGAGTGATAAACGTTTTTCTAAACAGCTTTTTTTTACAATGTAATAGTACCGGAAAAAATTGGATCCCGGGAGGTAAAAAAAAAACAAATCGAGGGGTTGAATCTTACGATGCGTAAAAACAACTTATTCTGCTGGTACGCTTTTATAATTCAAGAATGAAGCACTTAAATACTTTAAAAAGAACGGATCGTTAAATTTAATAAAGGTTGGTGAGATGATTCATTTTTTATGGGGATGCATACATTTCACCCCCCTGATTGAAAAATACGTCTCTTCTTTTCATATTTTCCTTTATAAAATTGCACTTTATTCGGAGCGCAAAAATGAATCGAAAAACAGTACCATTTTATACGTTGTTGGTTTTTCTTTTTTTCTTTTCTTCTTGCTTCAATCAGGAAAATAGACAGAACAGAGAAAACAGGAACCGGATTATCCGGACATTAAAGGATCTTTCGGGGAAGTACATCCTTTTTGGTCATCAGGATGATTTGGCCTACGGACTGGGATGGAAAGGAAGCGAGGGTACATCGGATGTTTGGGAGGCCAGTGGTGATTATCCGGTTGTATTTGGATGGGAAGTCGGTTGTATTGGCGACTCATTGAATATTTTCGGTCTCTCTTTTCAGACGATTGAAGAAGGAATAAAAAAAGCCCATTCGATGGGAGGAATCAACACAGTTGGATGGCATGCCCGATACCCGGTCACCAATAATGTTTCCTGGAATCTGACCGACATTGATCTGGACGAAATTTTACCCGGAGGTGAATACCACTACCGTTTGAAAGGTAAACTCGATCTGTTGGCTGATTTTTTCAACCGGCTTGTTGCAGAAGATGGTTCCCTGATCCCAATTGTTTTCCGGCCTTTTCAGGAAATGTACGGAAACTGGTTTTGGTGGGGGCAATCCAAATCGACCGATGATCAGTATGTTCGGCTCTATCGCTTTACCGTTGATTACCTTCGAAAGGAAAAGGGCTTAACGAACCTGCTTTTTTCCTTTTCTCCCGACGAAAATTTTTCATCCGACGAAAATTATCTCGAACGTTATCCGGGCGACGACTATGTGGATGTTCTCGGTTTTATCGACTACAATGATTTTAAAGACGGCCGGCTCGACCTGGTCGTTATCAAACTGGGCATCGTAAACGAACTGGCAGAACGCAAAAATAAAATAGCTTCTTTTTCCGAAACAGGCTCAGACCGGATGGAAATTCCAGCCTGGTATACCTCAAATTTACTTCAGGTTTTGAAAGCCAATGAGAAAACACGAAAAACATCGTGGGTAATGGTTTGGCGAAACCGGGACCTGGATCATTTTTATATCCCTACCGGCGATCTGGAACAAACCGATGATTTTCGTTCGTTTTGCAACGATAAAATGATACTTTTGCTCGCCGAATTCAACAAACTGAATAATAAGTGAAAACCATTTACGAAAAACGAAAGTCTGCCCTTGAAAAAAGGCAGGAAAAACTTCTTTCAAAAGAGAATAAAGAATTGTTCAGTGCTAACGGGATCTACAGCCGTTATAAACACCCGGTTTTAACCCGCGACCATGTGCCCCTTCACTGGCGCTACGATTTCGATCCTGCCCGTAATCCCTTTTTTATGGAACGGATCGGGTTCAATGCCACGTTCAATTCGGGTGCCATCAAATGGAAGGGTGCATACTTACTGCTTGTCCGGGTTGAAGGGAACGACCGTAAATCGTTTTTTGCCATTGCCGAAAGCCCCACCGGAGTCGATCGGTTTCGTTTTTGGGAACGCCCCATTTCGCTTCCCCAGACCGAAGACCCCGATACCAATGTATACGATATGCGCTTAACAGCCCATGAAGACGGCTGGATTTATGGTGTTTTTTGCGCCGAGCGGAAAGATCCCTCGGCTCCCGTGGGCGATACTTCGTCGGCAACGGCAGCTGCCGGCATAGCCCGAACAAAGGACCTGATAAACTGGGAACGCCTTCCCGATCTTCTTTCCCACAGCGGACAACAGCGGAATGTGGTCTTATTCGAACAATTTATCGATGGGAAATATGCCTTCTTTACCCGGCCTCAGGACGGATTTATCGATACCGGAAAGGGTGGGGGAATCGGTTTCGGTCTTTCCGAAACCATCGAAAAAGCCGAAGTGGCCGAGGAACGTATCATCGATCCTAAAGTATACCATACGGTTTATGAGGTGAAGAACGGACTGGGTCCCCATCCGATCAAAACGCCGAAAGGATGGCTACACCTGGCACACGGTGTCCGGAACACGGCTGCCGGTTTGCGCTATGTGCTTTATGTCTTCCTGGCCGATCCAAACGATCCTTCCAAAGTGATCCACAAACCTGCCGGACATATCCTTGCCCCTTATGGCGACGAACGGGTTGGCGATGTGTCGAATGTCGTTTTTTCGAACGGGTGGATTGCCGACGACGACGGGACCATCCTCTTGTATTACGCATCATCGGATACCCGGATGCACGTGGCCAAGACCAGCGTCGAACGTTTGCTCGATTATTGCCTGAATACCCCTGAGGATCGTTTCTATTCCCATTTGTCGGTCGAAAGCATTCAACAGTTGATCAATCGTAATTTACGTATCCGCGAATGAAAAGAGCTGTGTCGGAATTCATCGGGGTTCTGGAAAAGGAACTTCGTTCTCTTCTGAAATTTTGGGAAGATCATGCTGTGGATGATACAAACGGGGGCTTTATCGGGCAAATTCTATCGTCGGGACTCCGGGTGAAAGATGCTACCAAAGGCGCCATTCTGAACGGGCGTATTCTTTGGTCTTTCTCTGCTGCCAGCCTCTATTTTCAGGATCAAAAATATCGGGCGTTAGCCGACCGGGCTTATCAATATATTGTCGATTATTTTATCGATAAAAAATACGGGGGCGTTTACTGGGAACTTGACGCGAAAGGGAATCCGGTGAACCGGAGAAAACAGGCCTATGCCCTTGGATTTGCGCTTTATGGATTGTCGGAATATTATCGGGCTTCCGGAAATGAAAAAAGCCTTCTTTTGGCGCAGGAGCTGTTCTGGACTCTTGAAAAAAACTTCAGCGATAAGAAATACGGAGGCTACATCGAGGCACTGGGCGAAAACTGGCATCCTCTTTCCGACATGCGTTTGAGCGAAAGGGATGCCAATTTTCCAAAATCGATGAACACCCATCTTCATATTTTAGAGCCCTATACCAACTTGTACCGTTGCTGGAAGAATCCCATTCTCGCCGAACGGATCCGGCATTTGATCCGGATTTTCCTCGACCGGATTTTACATCCCGAAACCGATCATTTTCAGTTGTTCTTCGAAATGGATTGGACGGTACGTTCCGAAATTGTGTCGTTTGGACACGACATTGAGGGCGCCTGGTTGTTGACCGAAGCCGCTGAAGCGCTCGGCGATAAAACGTTGCTGGCCGAAGTTCAGGCAAAGGCTGTGCGGATGACCGATACAACCCATCGGGAAGGAAGCGATTCTGATGGATCGCTTTTTTATGAACGAAATGGCGAACACCTCGATACCGATAAACACTGGTGGCCCCAGGCCGAAGCGATGGTCGGCTTTGTAAATGCATGGGAAATAACCGGCAAACAATTTTACCTCGACGCTGCTGAAAAAGTATGGGATTTTATCGATAAACGTATCATCGATCATTCTCTTGGCGAATGGTATTGGCGGGTTGATGCCGAAGGCCTCCCGTATTCTGACGATGAAAAAGCCGGTTTTTGGAAATGCCCGTATCATAACTCCCGTGCGCTCATGGAACTTGCCCGCCGGTTAAAATAGAGATTAGAACGCGGATGGATAACTCAATCAATAATCGTCCTTAGAAAAAGTAAATGGAAGCAAAAGTAAGCCTCAGAGAGAAAATCGGATATGGCTTTGGCGATGCCGCCTCATCGATGTTTTGGAAAATCTTCACCTTTTACCTGGCCATTTTTTATACCGATGTTTTTGGCCTGCCCGCCGCTGCCGTCGGAACCATGTTTTTGCTGACCCGGATTTGGGATACAGCCAATGATCCCATTATGGGCGTTATTGGCGACCGAACCCAAACACGCTGGGGAAAATTCCGGCCCTATCTGCTTTGGATCGCTTTTCCTTTTGGAATTATGGGAGTTTTATTATTTACCACTCCCGGTGTTGGGATGACCGGAAAGCTCATTTATGCCTATATAACCTATACGCTGATGATGATGATTTATACCGCCATCAACGTGCCCTATGCCAGTTTGCTGGGTGTAATGACAGCCGATTCGAACCATCGGACCAGTTTTGCATCCTATCGAATGATCTTTGCTTTCGGTGGTAGTTTGCTCGTGGTTGCCATTTTTCAACCCTTGGTCGATGGTTTTAAAAAGACTTTTTCC
>DAIMEA010000221.1:0-6811 GCA_036725585.1 Prolixibacteraceae bacterium
AAAATACAAAATGGGTGTACAGGTTGTTATATTGAATTTTCATAAAAATAAGGTTAATAAGGTTTTATGAGAGAATTATTGTTTTCAAAGCTACTAAGGTTCGATTACAACAAATAAGGTTTTTACGAAAAATGATTAGAATTTATTCCTGGAACAGAATAGGATGAAGCAATCGAATCCTTTATTGTTCTGTTATCGCATGAGATGGTTTTTGGCCATCCCGATTTGCATGCTAAATTTACTCTTAGTGCGGTAAATTTTGTCTTTCTTTGAACACAAACCTTGATTATAAAACACATACAACCGCACTAATTTTTAATGGGACAAGTCTGGAATATTATCAACAAGCTATAAGCTTTGAAATTTTTCGTTTACCGGTTTTATGTCTTTTCTTCTCAGGTATAAAGCCACAAAATAACCAAATAGAAAATTTCATGTAACTTTTAACCCCCGTTAGGGAACATACTTTACGGAAAGCAAAACCAAAGGATGACAAAGCAAACCGAATTCATGCAATTGTACGGGCCGGTGCACACAAGGTTGTCGAACTATTGCCGAAGCGTGGCGGGCAACCGTTCCGATGCTGAAGACCTGTTGCACGACACCCTACTGGCTGCTTATGAACAGTTTGAAAAAATTGAAAGTCCCGACCGTTTTGCAGGTTATGTGTTTGCCATTGCCAGCAACCTTTTCAAAAAGCATTTACGCCGGAAGAAATTTACCGGCAATTACAAAGAAAAGGAGGCTTTGTTGCTCGAAGATTTGGGATTGGATCCCGAATTATATACTGAACTGGCCGTGGTAATGCACAAAATGGAACAGCTCCCCGCGTTGCAGAGGGAGGCGCTCATCCTCTTCCACATCGGCGATTTGCCGTTGGAAGAGATACGAAACATTCAGGGAGGAAGCCTGTCGGCTGTGAAACAACGCATCAAACGCGGTCGCGAACGCCTGATGCAGTTGCTTACAGGGCCACAACGCAAAGTAGTTACCTTAATATTTTAACCCATGGACGAAAAACAAAAAATAGACAACTATTTCGAGCGGGTTAGACAAAACCCTCCGTTAATGGATATTGAAAAGGTGCACCAGATCATAACTGAGGCAAAGGTTGAGGTTAAGGTTGAGAAGGGGCGCCGGAACTTTTTAAGATTTACCATTATGACAACAATATTTGCTATTATAATAAGTACTTTTCTGTTTTGGCCGAAAGCACCGGAGGAAATTTCAAATTCCAAATCACAAAGAACAAATTCCAATCCGGAAATTTCGGGACAAATTCTAAATTCCAATCCCGAAATTTCGGGACAAATTCCAAAAGCTATTCTACAAACTGCCGATTCATTGCCACTATCTGAACAAAAAGAAACAACTATTAAAGAAGATGAAAACGCTACTTTTTTTAATGATGAAGTAAAAGGAGAAATAATTGAAACAAAAAGAACTATAAATCAATTTGTTCCCGTTGGATTTGTTTTGTCAAATGAATCACATAAAAATCTTTCAAAATTTGAAATTGATCTTTTTGATACACCCGATTTTGATATTCTTAGAAATGATTATAGTTTGTGGTTATCGATTAAATCATTAGACAATAAAGAATTGGCTCTTGGCGAATACATTTTTTCACCGTTAAATCCAGACAAACGACCACCAATGTCGTTTAGCGGAGCATACATTTATCCGGAGGATTCAATTTTGAAGATCACAGACGGGAAATTATGGATTGATAGCATTTTTTCGGAATTATGTATTAGTTATGAACTAACCTTCGAGGATGATGTAACAATAAAAATGATGTATAACTCATCCATTGGATCAAAAAATGAGAATTCATTAGAAAGAATATCAAATAATGAACAGGAACCAATGTATCCTGAGCAAATCCTCGATAGTACCATTTTCATTGAATTAACCAGGGAGGAACTGGAAACGCTTGGATTTAAAATTAATAACGATGCAATTGAGCTTTCTTTTCTCAATAACATGTTTACTTCTTACCTTGATAGCACACTAACTTTTGGGGTGATATTTGAGGATGTTCCATCTCAAAAGGGGGCAGATACGGTTCCTTCAAAAATCAATTTTCAGGCTGAACAATTATTGATTTCGAATGACACGTTTAACCTGGGGCATTCCAACGGTGAGGTAATTCCCATGCTTGTTACTGACGAGAAAGGAGGGCGCATGGTTAAGATCAGCATTCCTGAACCTGAATTAAAATTATTGTTTTCGAAACGGTTTGAAAAAGATATTAAAACACTTCTGCCTGTAAAAATGAAAAAGAACACTTTTGGTAATATACCCCAGGAAGATATTGTTTATTGGTTTCTTCCGACGGACGAATTCTTTAACCGCTTACCCCAGAATATAAGTAAAGAATTATTCGGGGAGTATGAATACATCACAGCCGAAGACAAATCAACCTTTGAAAAGCCTGAATGCAAATACTTCGATGAATGCAGCAATACACTTGACGTTTCCAACTTTAAAGTTTTTCCAAATCCGGCCAGCACCAAGGCAACTGTGAGCTTTACTTTAAATGAGGATATTGTTGGCCGCATTTCACTTGTCGACCTGGCAGGCCGCGAGCGGCAGGTACTACACCCACAAACTGGCTTAGCAAAAGGCTCACATAGTGTTGATGTTGATATCAGCAACACCCCCGAAGGGATTTACCTTATTGCCCTGTATTCCGACAAGGGGGTACAGGTGCAGCGGTTTATCGTGGCAAGGTGATGGAACGCGGATGACACGGGTTGGGCGGATGCACCCAGATAACTTTTTTCAAAAAACTTTGATAGACAAACAAAAAGTAACGGACAATTTGGGAATATGATTCCCAAATTGAACATATGTGTTCAGACGATCAGAAATACAAAATGACATTGGGATGCAGTTTCCCAGCGAAAATCTGTTCGATCCGTGTCATCCGCGTTCAATATATTCTATAAAAAAAACCGCCTCTCCATATCTGAAAAGGCGGTTTATATTTTCTGAATAATTAATTTTTAATCCGAAAACTTCGCTTTTAAATATTCCCGGTTCAACCTGGCTATGTGGGAAATGCTGATCCCTTTGGGGCACTCAAGCTCGCAGGCGCCGGTATTGGTGCAGCCTCCAAAGCCCAGTTCGTCCATTTTGGCAACCATATTTTTCACACGCTGTTTGGCTTCGACCCGTCCCTGGGGCAGTTTGGCCAGTTGCGAAACCTTGGCCGCAACAAACAACATGGCCGACGAATTTTTGCAGGTCGCTACGCAGGCGCCGCAACCAATACAAGCCGCTGCATCCATTGCTTCTTCTGCATCGTCGTATCCGATGGGGATGGTATTCCCGTCGGGGACACCGCCGGTATTTACCGAAACAAAACCACCGGCCTGCAGAATTTTTTCAAAGGCGGTACGATCGACCATAAGATCTTTAATGACCGGAAAAGAACCGGCCCGCCAGGGTTCTACCGTAATGGTTTCCCCCTCACCGAACTTTCGCATGTGCAACTGGCAGGTGGTAATATCGCGGTCGGGGCCGTGGGCACGTCCGTTGACATACAGGCTGCACATACCACAAATGCCTTCACGGCAATCGTGATCAAACGCGATCGGGTCTTTCCCCTCCCGGATGAGCTTGTCGTTTAGAATGTCGAGCATTTCGAGAAACGAACTTCCCTGCGAAATGTTCTCCACCTCATAGGTTTCGAAGCGGCCTTTAGCCTTCGCGTTGTTCTGCCGCCAAACCTTTATGTATATTTTCTTTAAAGTGATATCAGCCATTTTTTTAGATTTTTGATTTTTAGTATTGAGTAATGAGTATTGAGTAATGAGTATTGAGATTTTAGTTATTCGGTTTTTGTAATGTTTGTTTAAAATTATAGATCATCTTTTTGAATTTCTTGTAATTGAGAGTTTAGAAACAAAAAGACTTCATCTGATAAAATTTTCAGGTCACAGCTTACTATCAATAAAGTTTCCAGTTCAAATGCGCTTCCATTGGCAATATCAAGGGACCGACAAAGCTCGGCATTACTATTTCGTCCACAACCTTCAGCAATATTCGTTGGAATCGAAACAACACTTCTTCTTATTTGAGAAGTTATCCCATAAATCTCATCTTTTGGAAAATTATTTGTGTGCAGATAAATATCTTTCACTAAATGTCTTCCTCTTTGCCAAACTTTTAATTCTTTGAATTTATGCATTTTTTTGTATCTAATTTGCCCAAAATCATCTGTAGATTTCTCACTACTCACAATCTCACAATCTCACAGTCTCACTACTCTTACTTATAACTTCGTTGACTTAATTCAATGTTTTCGAATACCAGTTCTTCCCGGTTCAATACAGGTTCTTTGTCGTCGCCCTGGTATTCCCAGCAGGAAACGTAGGTGAAATGTTCATCGTCGCGTTTGGCTTCTCCCTCTTCGGTAACCGACTCTTCGCGGAAGTGTCCCCCGCACGATTCGTTCCGGTCGAGGGCATCCTGTGCCATGAGAATTCCGATATCGATGAAATCGGCAACCCGGCCGGCTTTTTCCAATTCTGGATTCACGTTGTTCATTTCGCCCGGAATCCGCACATTCGCCCAGAATTCCTCTTTAAGTTCCTGCATCAAATTGATCGCTTTTTTCAATCCTTCGGCATTGCGGCTCATCCCCACATAATCCCACATAATGTGGCCCAGTTTTTTGTGGAAATGATCAACGGGTTCACTACCCTTGATGTAGAAAAGCTTTTCCAGTTTTTCGGTAACGGCTTTTTCGGTTGTTTCAAACTCCTGTGCCTGGGTATTGATTTTCGGGCTCATGATTTCTTTAGCCAGGTAATCGCCTATGGTGTAGGGCAGGATGAAATATCCGTCGGCCAGACCCTGCATGAGAGCCGATGCGCCAAGCCGGTTGGCGCCATGGTCGCTGAAGTTGGCTTCGCCAATGGCATACAGGCCCGGGATGTTGGTCATCAGGTTGTAATCGACCCACAAGCCGCCCATGGAGTAATGAATAGCCGGGTAAATCATCATGGGTTCCTTGTACGGATCGGCGTCGGTAATTTTCTCGTACATCTGGAACAGGTTTCCGTAGCGGGCTTCGATCACATCGCGGCCCAGGCGTTCGATCGAATATTTAAAATCGAGGTAAACGGCCTTCCCGGTGTTGTTCACGCCAAAACCGGCATCGCAGCGTTCCTTGGCAGCCCGGGAGGCTACATCGCGGGGTACGAGGTTCCCGTAGCTCGGGTAACGGCGCTCGAGGTAGAAATCGCGGTCTTCGTCGGGGATGTCGTTCGGCCCGATTTCTCCCTTTTGCAATTTCAGGGCGTCTTCTTTTTTTCGGGGCACCCAAACGCGTCCGTCGTTCCGGAGCGACTCCGACATCAGGGTCAGTTTCGATTGCTGGTCGCCGTGCACGGGGATACAGGTTGGGTGGATCTGTACAAAGCAGGGATTTCCGAACCATGCTCCTTTTTTGTAGCACTGCCAAGCAGCCGAACCATTGCATCCCATGGCATTGGTCGACAGGAAAAACACATTTCCGTAGCCCCCGGTGGCAATCACGACGGCGTGGGCGCCGAAACGTTTGATTTTCCCGGTTACCATATCGCGGGCAATGATGCCCCGGGCTTTCCCGTCGATAATCACTACATCGAGCATTTCGTGCCGGGTGTACATCTTAACCCCTCCTTTGGCTATTTGCCGGTTTAGTGCACTGTACGCTCCCAGCAGCAATTGCTGGCCGGTTTGTCCGCGTGCGTAAAAAGTACGGCTAACCAAAACGCCTCCAAACGAACGGTTGGCCAGTGTTCCGCCGTATTCACGGGCAAAAGGTACGCCCTGGGCCACGCACTGGTCGATGATGTTTGGTGACACTTCGGCCAGGCGGTACACGTTGGCCTCGCGCGAACGGTAGTCGCCCCCTTTGATGGTATCGTAAAAAAGCCGGTAAACCGAGTCGTTGTCGTTCTGGTAATTTTTTGCCGCGTTGATCCCGCCCTGGGCAGCAATGGAATGGGCACGGCGCGGACTGTCCTGGTAACAAAACGCGTGCACATTGTATCCCAGTTCGGCAAGCGAAGCGGCAGCCGAAGCCCCGGCCAGGCCGGTCCCGACGATAATGACATCCAGCTTACGCTTATTGGCAGGGCTCACCACGTTGATTGACGCTTTGTGTTTCGACCACTTCTCGGCCAGCGGTCCCTGCGGAATTTTATGGTTGATTTGAGTCATAGTAAAATTTTGATCCGTTAAAATTTAATCAGAAAATAGAGCGGAATCACCGAAAAACCCAGAGCAAAAATGATCCCGATGATGTTGGCCAGTACAAAGAGTCTTTTTCGCCAAACAACATTGTTCAATCCAATGGTTTGAAAAGCCGACCAAAAACCGTGCGAAACATGAAGCCCTAACAGTATGCCTCCGGCAATGTAAATCAGATCGTACACCAACGATTCTTTAAACAGATTTGAAACCAGGGCGTAGGCATTTTCCATCTCAACGGGAGCCCCAGCCTGCATCACCGTGATGTGTTCCAGCAACGGATCGCCGGCAAACTTCATTTTCCACCAGAAATTGTACAGATGGATTCCGATGTATATAAAGAGCATAGCCCCCAGAATAAACATATTTCGCGAAGCCCAGGTACTGTTTATACCCTGCTGGCTTTGCAGATATTTTACCGGACGGGCCTTTATATTCTGAAGCGTGATCAGAACAGACCAAAGAATATGAATGACAAAACGCAGAGCTAAAACCGGCTCAATGATTTTGATCAGGGGATTGGTCGCCATAAAATGGGCGGCAATATTTGAGAGGTCGCCCG
>DAIMEA010000222.1:0-6802 GCA_036725585.1 Prolixibacteraceae bacterium
TGTGATGAGTATGTTTATAAACTTTTTCATTTTTCTTCCATTTTGCGATTAAAATTCGATGCCAACACTTAAAGAGAAAATCCTCGGGCGGGGATAGAACGAAACATCCATGCCATTGGGTACTTCCGGATCGACACCTGTGTAGTTCGTCAGGGTAAACACATTTTGCACCGTTCCGGAAAGACTGAGATTGAAAAGATCCAGGATTCTTCCGGCACGATACGTGAGCGAAAGGTTATCCATTTTCAGGAACGAAGCATTTTCAACATAATAGTCGGAAAGGTATTGACGGGAATGGAAACGGGTTTCCAGGTAGCTCCTGTTCAGGTTGTTTAACTGATAATCGTTGTAGGACATGGTGTAGAATGCACCCGTATTCATCGACATGCCGTTGTATACGTAATTGCCGATATTGGCCCGAAGGCTTGTGCTTAGGATCCAGTTTTTGTACCTCAACGATGTGCTGAAACCAAGAATATAATCCGGAGCAGGGGAATGATAGCGGTACAGGTCGTCGGAATTGATCTGGCCGTCTTTATTAACATCGGCAAAAGCGCCCTCAATGGGTTTCCCTGTTTCATCGTACAGCTGATGATAGATATAGTACATATAAGGGGCATAGCCTTCGGTGAGCACCTGGAAGTAATAGCTGTCGATGGTAGGGCCGGCCAGGGTATTGGTTATTTCACCCCCTTCAACCATCGACAGGTTCTTGATGGTTTGTTTCATCCATGTAGCATTGAGGCTTAATTCCCAGGTCAGGTCTTTTGTATCGACCGGAACAGCATTCAAGGTAAGTTCCAGACCTTCGCTATCGACATTTCCTACGTTGGTCAGGATGGTTTTGTCGAAGTTGGTGCCGGCAGCGGCCGGTACCCTGGCCAGAAGGTCTTCGGTTTGACGGGTATAATAATCGATACTTCCCGACAGGCGTTCTTTGAAGAAGCCAAAATCCAACCCGTAGTTAAAAGCCGAAGTGCTTTCCCATTTCAGGTTCGAAACGTATGCTTCGGGGCGGTATGTATAGTAATAAGTATTGCCAAACAGATATTCAGCGCCGGGTTGGCTGATGGTATAAACGGGAAGGTACCCATAATCGCCAATTCCGTCCTGTTGACCGGTTACACCGTAACTAACACGAAGTTTCAGGTTGCTAAGGGCATGGCTGTCTTTCAGGAACGATTCTTCAGAAATCCTCCATGCCAGGGCCACCGAAGGGAACATACCCCAGCGATTGTCTTCGCTGAAACGCGAGGTTCCGTCCTGACGGATGGTTGCTGTCAACATGTATTTCGACGCATAGGAATAGTTCAAACGTCCGTAAAAGGAAATCAGCGCGTGGCGTGTATCCGAAGCAGCTACCGACGACTGGCTTTCGCCTGCTCTATTCAGTTCGTTGTACGCTTCGGATGCGCTTTGCCAGAACTGGTAATCGTATCCAGCTGTTACATCAATTGTGCTGTTGATGCTTTCAATTGTTTTGTTGTAGTTTAGGTAGGTGGTGAGTAATTTATTGCTCTTTTCCTGGGGGCCGTATGTGTAATTCCGTCCGCCTGATGTATAGTATTGTGCAGCTTCAAGTGGAACATCAATCGTTCCCATTCCCCGGGCATAATCGTAACCCAGCGTGGCATGGAATTTTAATTCGGGCAGGAAGTGCATTTTGTAGTCAATGTCGAAATTCCCGATAATTCTGCTTACATTGCTTACGGACGAATATTGGTTCAGGAGCCCGACCGGGTTCAGTACGGCCCGGGTTATGGGTGTGCCCAGGTTGTCGGCTGCTTCGGTGTACCCGGCAAAGGCATTGTTTCCGGAATATATGGGAATGGTCGGGTTATAGGTTGCTCCTCCCCAGATTGCCGCGGTATTGGCAAAGCGGTTTTGGTTCATCGATCCTTTCACGTTTACATTTAGTTTCAGGTGATCGTCGAAAAACGATGGGGAAAGCGAAAGGTTAACTGTTTCGCGGGTGGCATTATCGGTCATCAGGATACCGTTTTGGTTGTAGTAGCCGATTGCCAGACGGAACGGCACCTGGAATATCTTGCCCGAAACGCTGATGTTGTCATCGGTACCAAAGGCCGGCCGGTATATTTCGTTGTTCCAGTCGGTTTTTTCTTCGCCAAGCAACGATTTTTGGCGATCGGAACCCACGCTGTTTACTACATCAATGAACTCATCCCGGGTAAGCATGTCGGCAAGTCGGGTTCTTAATTGGATCGAATTTGAAGAGGTAAACGATACGTTAAATTGATCGCCTCCTTTTTTCGTCGTAATGATGATAACCCCGTTTGACGCCCGCGATCCGTAAATGGCTGTCGAAGATGCATCCTTCAGGATGGTCATGCTTTCAATGTCGTTCGGGTTGATCAGGCTGAGAAAATTTCCGCTGTTTCCGCTGATACCTCCTCTTTCAAGAGGAACACCGTCGAGAACAATCAGCGGGTCGTTGCTCGCGTTGAGTGAGGCGCCCCCGCGGATACGAATGGTACTTCCGGCTGTGGGCGAACCACCCGAACTCATAATCTGAACCCCCGAAACCTTTCCATTTACCAGCTGGGCCGGGGTATTGATCAGCCCGAGGTTAAAGTCCTCGCTGTTTACATTGGCAACCGAACCGGTTAAATCTCCCTTACGGGTTGTACCATAGCCAATGGCGACCACTTCGGCAAGGTCGACCACAGCCTCGCGCATAATCATATCTATGCGTACACGCTTGTTCACGGGCTCTTCAATGGGTGTGTAGCCAACAAACGAAAAGAGGAGCACTGCATCCGCAGGGACCGAAAGGGTATAGCTTCCGTCTATTCCGCTTACGGTACCGTTGGTCGTGTTTTTTTCCACGATGCTTACTCCCGGTATGGGCTCACCCGACGGTTCGTTCACCGTCCCTGTAACGGTTAGGTTCTGAGCTTTCAGGGATGATAACCCGAAGAAGATCAGGATGAAAAAAAGCAGGTTTTTCATAAATTCTATTTTTTAGGTTTAGAACAGGTTTGATGTGGATCAGTAGAACAAAAACAAAAAAAGAATGAGCGCAACCATGAGAAAAGCTCCTATGCTTAACAGGAGGATTCGGATTTGATAATTTCGGAGTTTCGGATCGGCCATTTGATTTTCCGCTTTTATTCACCAACAAACCTAGGCTACCGGCTCCAAAAATCTAGGACCACATTCCTGTTATTTGAAAAAGGATTGATCGAAATTGAAAAGATATTCATCAAAAATGGAAAAAAAATCGGATTTGAGAATGGATTGAGTACGCATGTTTATAATCCTTTTTCTGCGTATTCTCTTGGCGAATAGTTAAATTCATTTTTAAAGCATTTCGCAAAATACGAATGACTCGAAAACCCGGTTTCGTCCATGATCTCGGCAATGGTGTATTTTTTGGTTTTGATCAGTTGGGCTGCTTTTTTCATTTTTACATGCCGGATCAGTTCATTGAGGGTCATACCCGTTTGTGATTTTACCTTCCGATAGAGGCTCGAATGGCTGGTTCCCAGTTCACGGCACATTTTGTCGATGTTGATTTCAGGATCGCTGATGTGCTCATTGATGAAGTTTACCGTTTCCTTAAGAATTTTTTCATCGCTTGATTCGGTCGTTACCGGCTGATTCCCGATAATCAGGCTGCGTTTGATGAATTCGTCGGTTTTTTGGTTTCGAATGAGCAGGCTTTCCATGCGGGCATCGAGCACTTCCATGCTGAAGGGTTTGGTGAGGTAGGCATCGGCGCCGGCTTTCAGTCCTTTTACCTGTTGTTCGGGCAGGGTAATGGCTGTGAGCAAAATGAGCGGAATTTGAGCAAAACGGGGATGATTTTTCACCTTTTCACAAAAAGAAATACCATCAATTTCGGGCATCATAATGTCGCTTACAATCAGCTCGAAGTTGTGTTTTTCGAGCAGGTTCAGCGCTTCGTGTCCGTTTCCGGCCATCCGGAAGGAATATTTTTTCGACAGGCATAAGCGGATGTATTCCCGGGTATCGGGATTGTCGTCGACCAATAATATAAGGGGTTTAATACCTATTATGGGGTCGGCTAAGTTCCCGGCATCCAATTCATCCCGTTCGTTTGGGGCCAATTCTCCACCCTGTGTTTCTTTCTTTTCCCGGTCGGACAACACGGTTTCCGATGGAATTTCAACGGAAAAAACCGATCCTTTTCCAATTTGGCTTTCAACGATCAGGGTTCCTTTCATCAGGTCGCAGTATTCTTTCGCCAGGTTGAGGCCGATACCATAACCGGTTACGGTTCCCGATGAATTTTTTCCTTTGTAGAAACGGTGAAAAATAATTTTCTGTTCTTCTTCGGAAATGCCTTTGCCTGTGTCGGCAACGCTTATTTTAAAACAGTTGTTGGAGGGTATTTCGAGCTTCAGGGTTATGGATCCTCCGGCTTCTGTGAATTTGAATGCGTTTGAAAGAAGGTTTTGTACAATCGATTCGAGTTTTTCCCGATCGGTTTCAACACGGGTTTCTTGTTCGGGTGCTTCAAAACGGAAATAGATCATCCGGCTGTGGGCCAAATCGTTGAACAATTCATACTGCTCACTGCAAAAAGCAATAAGTTCAAATTTCTCCGGTTTCAATTCCAGCGATCGATTTTCAATTTTCCGTAAGTCCAACAATTGGTTGATCAGCGACAGTAGACGGCGGGAATTTTTCGAGATCAGTTGAAGCAGTCCCAGCGTTTGTTTATCGGACGGATACTTTTCGATCAGCGACTGTACCGGGCCGGTGATTAAATGGAGCGGGGTGCGGAACTCGTGCGAAATGTTCGTGAAAAACTGTTGTTTGGCCTGTGCCAAAACTTCATTTTTTTCCTTTTCGAGGGTGATTCGCCTGATTTCTTCTTTCCACTTAAGCTTGTTGCGGTACGTAATGACCAGCGAAATGAGCATGAGTTGGAAAAGAACAATATAAACGGCAATAGCCCATGCGCTAGCCCAGAAGGGGGGTTTTACAATAAGGTAGAGAGTGGCCTGTTCATCCGACCAAACCCCGTCGTTGTTGGTACCCTTAACGATAAAACGGTACTTATCGGGCGAAAGGTAGGAGTACGATGCGTTGTTTTGATTGCCGGTGGCGTATTTCCATTCCTTGTCGTACCCCTCGAGCATATACGCGTAGATATTTCGCTTCGGATCACCAAAATGAAGAGCTGAAAAGCTGATGCTGACTGAGTTCTGATCGTAGCGAAGGACGATTTTGTCGGAAAAGGTAATCAGTTTGTCGGAATGGTTTCTGCCTTTCAGTTCCGCAGTAGTGAATATCTCCTTGTTGTTTACCTTAAAGTCGGTGATGAGCAAACGGGGTGAAAATGCGTTCTTCCGGATCTGATCGGGGTGAAACGACAGAAAACCATCGTTTCCGCCAAAATACAAGATCCCAGAAGGATCACGTGCATTGCTTTGCGTCAGGAAAATGTCGAGAGGTATTCCCTGACGGAGGGGATACGATTCGTTTTCACCGTTTTCGGGATTGTATCGGAAAACCGAGGTAAGCGTGGTACCCCAGATGTTTCCCCTGTGATCTTCGATGAGGTTTTGGATGGTGTTTTCATTCCCGGTACGGATTTCGATGGTTTGGTTTTTTCCGGTGTGCGGATTATACCGGAGCAGTTGCCGGTCGAGACCGACCCATAAATCGCCGTTTGAAGCCATCAACAAGGCATTGATCGACCGGGATCCGATGTGTTCGTTCAGTTCGACGGCTTGATCGATCTGCATGGTCGACAAGTCGATGGCATATACCTTCTTCTCGTGTTTCAGCCAGATTTTTTCGTTGGCTGTAATGACATTGGTATTGAAATTGGCCACATATTCGAAAAAAAGGTCCTCGATCCGGGAAAAATCACCCCGGGCTTTATACATGCCCCCTCCCCAGGTACTGACCCAAAACGATCCATCCGGCGGGGTTACAAATGCGCTGATGTAGTTGGAGCGCAAACCCCGGTTCAGGTCAAAATCGGCTGTGAGGGTATGCATTTTCTGTTGGGCCGGGTCCCATACGTTGATTCCCCCGGCGCTTCCGATCCAGATCCGTCCGTGCCGATCGCCGGTAATGGTGTTGATGTTGTTCAGTACCAGGGGATGGGACGACTCGCTCCCTGCCGAGAATACTTCCCGCTTTCCTCCCGGGTACAGAGCCAGTACTCCGTTTTTGGTGGCCAGCCACAAAGTTCCCTGCTCGTTGGCATACAGGTCATTGACCTGGTTCCCGACCATCGTTTCCCCGTCGTGATCATATACCGGGGTGAACGAAAACATGCCCTCATGGGGCGAAAGCTGGCTGATTCCGTTCGATGTGGCCAGCCATAGAATTCCGGAGTTGTCGCGAAACAAATCCCAAACAACGTTGTTGGCCAGCGAGTACGAGTTGAACGGATCGTGTGTCGATACCTGAAACTCCCGGGTAGACGAATTGAAACGATAAAAACCATAATCGGTTCCGAAATAAAGTTTGCCCGCTTCGAGCGGGAAAATACATTTGACTACCTCGTTGCCAAAACCGGTGTTTTGCGCGTTATACGTGGTAAAACGATATAGGAACCGGTCGAAACATACCAGCCCGGTTTCGGTACCCACCCAAAGGAGCGAGTCATTTCCTTCGCAATAGGGTTGGATCTCAAGTACCAGGTTGTTTTTCAGTTCGGGTTTGTACTGTCCCTTCAGGTCGAACAAGCGAAATTCGCCTCCCGCTGAAAGAACATTCAATCCATCGAAAGTACCCACCCATACATTTCCATTGGAATCGATGTAGAGCGAACGGACAATGTTGGAGCCGAGGCGTG
>DAIMEA010000223.1:0-6746 GCA_036725585.1 Prolixibacteraceae bacterium
CCGAAATGGTATCCCAAAGCGCTTTGTATTCTTGGGTGGACTTGTTGCCGGATTTAAAAATGCGTGGATTCCGGCCAATAATTTCTTCCCGTTCGTAGCCCGAGATTTTGGCCACGGAAGGATTGCAGTATTCGATTTCGCCCCGGGTGTTCGTAATCAGGATCGAATCATGGCTTTGCTCGACGGCCCGCAACAGTTTCCTTAATTCTTCGGTAGCTTTTTTTCGCTGGGTAATTTCGCGGGTAACCCCGACAATGCCTGCAACAGATCCATTTTCATCCATAAAAAGAGAAGCCTTAACTTCGGTCCAAACAGTGGTGCCATCTTTTCGGAACATTTCCAGTTCGAGGGTTTGTGGGGAAGAATCTTCTTTCGGAACTGGGAGCGAATCGGGTTTAAAGATGCGGTTGAATGCATTGCGGGCGATTTTGTACGATTCGGGGGTCAGTACCTGCGAGAGGTTGAGCTTCATGGCTTCTTCGGGCTCATAGCCTCTGAGCGCTTTTATTGCCGGACTGAGGTATTGGTAATTCATATCTTTATCGAGGATAAAGATCACATCGCCTGAGTGTTCGGCGAGCAGACGGTATTTTGATTCGCTTTCGATCAGTTGCGCCTGTTTCATTAGAAGTTCCTGCTGTTGGTGCGCACTCACAATGATCGTAGGCAAGCGGAACAAATAGTTTTCGTTTTTGGTCAGGTAGTCGGTTGCGCCCAGTTTGAGCGCCTGTACCGCGGTTTCTTCGTCGCCCTGGCCGGTTACGATAATGACCGGGATGTCCAGCATGTGTTCCTGGCGAATGGTTTTGATCAGGTCGAGGGCATTCATGCCGGGCAAGCGGTAATCCATCAGAATGGCATCGAAAGGATCCTCCGTCTTTTGTCCCAATCTGCCGGTCAGTACTGCAAGAGCTTCGCTGGCTGTAGGATAGGTTTCAAGCTGAATAAAGGGCGCGTATTTTTTCAGGTGGCGGCGGGTGAGGTCTACATCATGCGCATGGTGTTCGATGTACAGCACACGGATTTTTTCTTCGGAAAAAAGGATTTTTTTTTGGTGTCCTTCCAGGGCAAAGCGGATGACTCCCGGCAATTGGCGGGTAAAATCGGTTTTTTTGGCGATGTAATCGTCGGCTCCGGCCTTAAGTGCGGCAACCGCCAGTTCTTCGTTCCCGGCCGAAGTAAACACCACTATGGCCGTAGGCGTTTTTCTGGCTTTCAATTCCGTCAGGAACTCGAGCCCGTTTCCGTCGGGCAGGTTCATGTCGAGGAGGGCAACATCGTACCCGGAATCTTTGTCCAGGAATTGCCGGGCTGCGTTAAGCGTGGCCGCCAGGTCGATGGAACAGCCCCTGAAGTTGCGTTCGAGTGCTCTTTTGCTCAAATCGGCATCGCTGTAATTATCTTCGAGAATCAGGATTCGCATGGTGTTTTTCTTGACCTTCAATTTAAACTATTTTTTCGAACTTTTCCCCAGGCAGGGAGCAAAACAGATCCGGGTTGAAATGACCGGTGCGGTCATTCAAACCCAAATTCGGAATCCGGTTATTCGGGTGGTTTGTTCAATATGCCCCAGTACAGTTCGATGTGTTTGGCCACTTCGATGAATTTATCGAAATCGACCGGTTTAACAATATACGAATTAACCCCCGATTCATAGGCTGTTTTTACATCGGTCGATTCCGATGAAGTTGTCAGCACCACCACCGGAATTTTTTTGAAAACCGGGTGTTTCTTTATGACCTGAAGAACCTCTAATCCGCTGATTTTTGGAAGTTTAAGATCAAGGAGTACGACAACGGGGAGTGGGTTGCCGTTTTCCCATTTTTGGATATAGTCCAGCGCTTCTTCGCCATCGCGGGCTATTTCGACCGGGTTCGAAAGCCTGCGGGCATTAAAAGCCCTCAGGGTCAGGTCGAGATCGAGGGGGTTGTCCTCGATCAGGAGGATGGGATGTAAATAATCCTTGTGGTTCATATTTTGTTCAATTTAGGTATTTCCAAAAAGAAGGAGGCGCCATTTCCAGGAGAACTTTCGGTCCATACGCGGCCGCCCAGGCGTTGCATGGCTTTGGCCACCATGGCCAGGCCGATGCCGGTACCGGGATATTCTTCCGGGAGATGCAGGCGCTGGAATATTTCAAAAATGCGTTGGCTGTATTTCATGTCGAATCCCACACCGTTGTCGGTAACCGAGACGATGTATGTTTCCTCGTTTTCCATTCCCTTAATTTCTATTTCGGGCGCCGGCGAAGCTTTTGAGAATTTCAGGGCATTCTCGATCAGGTTTCTGAGGGCGATCATCAAACCATTGGGGTCGGTCATTATTTCGGGAAGGTTCATTTCCATTTTTATAGAAAAACGATATTGTTTGATCGTATCCCCGTTCAGAGTAAGAATGGAACCGATGATTTTCTCGAGGTTGACTGTTTCAAAACGCAACTGGCTTCGTTCGAGTCGTGAGTACTGCAGGAGGTCATCGATTAACTGGTTCATGTGTTGTGTCGAGTTCCGGATGGTGGCAATGAACTGCCGGGCTTCGCCGTTCAGTTGGTCGGCATAGAGTTCGCCCAGAAGCTTGCTGTAGCCGTCGATGCCCCGGAGCGGGGCTTTCAAGTCGTGGGAAACCGAATAGGTAAAGGTTTCCAGTTCCTTGTTGGCTGCTTCGAGTTTTTGCCGCTCCTTTTTCAGATCCGTTGTCATCTGGTTTAGGTCTTCTACCATGTACAGCATCGCTTTCTGGCTTCGGTTGAGCTTTTCTACTTTCTCGCTCAGTTCCCGGGTGCGGATATTCACTTCTTTTTGGAGGTTGTTTTTCATTTCGGTCAGCTTAATCCGGGCTTCAACCGAGTCGGTACTGTCCAGAAAATTGCCATACATTCGATAAACTTTTCCATCCCGGTATTCAGACCGTCCGGAGATTCGGATCCATTTCTGCCCCTGTTCTGTTTCTGTTGATCTGAGTTCCAGGTTAAAGGATTCGCCTGTTTTCAGCGTGTTATGAAAGGCCCGGACCAGTTCTTCGCGATCGTCGGGGTAGAACAGCCCGAACAGGTCGTTGGAAGATTGGGAAGCGTTTTTTTGGGGTACATGGTCAAAAACCGTATAAACGCCCTTTGTGAAATTTACTTTTTCCCGGGTCGGGTCGTATTCCCAACCCCCGATTCTCGACACCTGTTCCATTTCGCTCAGCATAAGTTGCCGCGAGTGCAGGATCTGCACCGTTTTTTTATGTTCTTCAATTTCGTTTTGCAATCCCTTTGTTTTTCGCCGAACCTCGCTACGCAAAACAAAGACCCAAATGAAAGCTCCCAGGATCAAAACAGGAATGAGAACCAGGAGTACAATTTTCAGTAAATAGCGGAGCGAGACTTTTTCGCGGTAAACCGGGCCAAACCATTTTTGGTGTAGGGTTTCGTAGCTTCCGTTGGCGATCACAACCGACAAACCTTCGTTGAGCCGGGCCAGAAGGGAAGAATCCCCTTTTTGGACAGCCATGCAAAAGTCCTGGCGAAATTCATCAAGGGGAAGGGTCAGGGGGACAACATTTTTTATTCTCAATTCTTTTAGCAGGGTGATTCCCAGTATGCGCTGCGTAATGACGGCATCGAACTCCCCCGATGCCAGCTTTCGGAACGCTTCGGAATAGGTATTTGTTGTATAGATGTGTTCCGACAGTTGTTTTCTGCGGACGAATTCCTCCGCGTTATCGCCTCGCATAACGACCAGGGTTTTATCCTTCAGATCGGACAATGCATCAATGTCGCGGGTATTGTCCCGGACAAAAACAGCTCCGTGCAGCGAAAGATAAGGGAAGGTAAAGTCGAAAAGGGCTTCCCGTTCGGGGGTTCGACCAACCAGGGGCAAGGCATCGATATGCCCTTGGGCCAGGTCTTGTTTAATTTTGTCCCAGGCGCCGATCTGGTAGCGCACATCCAGATCGACGGCTGCAGTGACTGCATTGAACAAGTCGATGGAAAAACCCCGGGGCAGGCCTTCCTCGTCTACGAAGCAAAAAGGCGGATAGTCGGGTTCTGATCCCACAGTGAGATGAATATGATTTCTCTGCAGCGAATCGAACGCAACAGTTTGGGATGTTGCCGGGGATAAGCTCCCGAAAAGGAGGATCCACAAAGTGCAAATTCGCATTATCGCATTCATAAGCGCCTCCTTTCCCCTGATTGTTTTTCCAATTCGTTGATTCGGGTGGTGAGTTCATGAATCCGGAATTCCCGGTTGATCGTCGCCTCGTAAAATTGTTCCAGTTCTCTTATTCGTTCATTCAACTGTTTTGTTTTTTCAGCAACCTGGTTTTCCAGCTCCTGTTTTAGTTTTTCCAGCTCCCATGCGGCCTCCTGTCGTTCAGTGATGTCGAGAAAGGTAGAATAAACCTGGCGGGGAACCCTGCTGTCGGGAGCGAACTGGGGAATCGAGTTAATCAGGATCCAGACATAGCTTTCCTTCTGAGGATTGAAGATGCCTTGCACAAAATTGAGGACCGGTTTGTGGGTTGCCAGGGCGATCATGGCCGGATGCTTTTCACCGGGCAGGTCGTTTTTATCCTTATCGACGGCTTTCCAGCGTGGGTCGATCGATTTTCTTCCTTTCATCTGGTCGAACGTTAACCCCAGTATTTTTTCTGCAGCAGGATTCGCGGAAATGATTTCCCCGTTTTCGTTTTGGTAAACAACACCTTGTTCCATGGTTTCGAACAGGTTCCGGTATTTTTCCTCACTTTCTCTGAGCGCCTGCCAGGCTAGTTTGATCGACTCATTTTTCCGGTCGATCGAACGACCTAAATGTTGGGCTAGCAGGGCAGCTACAGCTCCCGATACGATAACCGATACAAGGATTAACAGGCCGGTGATGAAGGCCGGGTTTACATGCTGCCGTTCGAGGGAGTAAATCCCGGCAGCGAAGCCGGATAGTACCGAGAAAAGCGTAAGAGGGAGAATCAGTCGCAACAGGAAACTCCGGGTCGAATCACCGGTCAGAAAGCCTGTTGCATGCCTTCCTGTGCGAAAGAAAAGGATCGATCCCGATAAAAACAAGAATCCGAGTGCAGTGGAATAGGCCATCGGAATGGCAGGTGGATTGGCATACAGCAGCGGTCGTTCAAATAAATAAGCCAGGGTAAACAGGATGGCCGAAGAAAGGGCGAGCAATCCCATTGTGCCGGAAAGGAGACCTGTAAATTTGCTTGTTTTATTCCATATTGTTCCAATAATCAGTGAAAAAATACTTCCTGCCGAAAAGAAAAAAGTCAGACCGGTCGCAGGGGACATTATTCCAACAGCAATTCCATTGATCGATCCCTTTGCCGGGAAAATCAATTCTTCAAAGTTGAGTTCCTTTCCCAGAAAAAAGCCGATGGTTTCGAGCAAACCAAACAAAGAAACAACGAGAATCGTGATCAGGGATCCATAAAGAAGTCCTTTGTTCTTGATCCCGAACAGGAGGAGGAAAAGGACTCCCGAACAAACAATGAACCCGATCGAGGTACTTGGCGCCATCGGGATGTACTTGCCACCAAAACTCCCTATAGTAAAATGGCCTGTGATGTATGCCAGGAGTCCCAATATTGCCAGAAAGAGGACGCAGCTCAAAAGAATGATGCATAAGGTTCGGTAGACTCTCTTCATGCGGAAAACTGTTTTTAGGTCCTTCCTTTTAAACGGTCAATCTCATCACGCAATTCCTTAATTCGGAACTCTCTTTCGATGGTTGCGCTGTAAAAACGCTCCAGTTCCTCAACCCGTTTGTTCAATTCGCTGGTTTTTTCCTGAATGTTTCGTTCGAGATTTTCCCGCAAACGGATGTTTTCCACTGCACGGGAAGCAGCGTCGGCCAGGGTTTGGATCAGTCGGATCTCGATTGGAGAGGCTTCGTGTTTTTCTTTCCAGTAATTTCCGATGGCCCCAATGGGATTTTCGACATGGATGGGTACGATTACCAGGCTTTTCACAAAGGTTGAACGATAGCTTTCGATGGGAATCCGCTCATCGGCAAAAATATCCGCTACCAGGGCCGGTTCCTGATGCATCATCGACCAGCCGCTGATGCATTGGTCCAGTGGGAAACGGCTGCCTTTCCACAAAGGCTCAATGGCCGATTCGTTTCCATAGTAGCACCGGTCATCGTCCCGGTAAATGAAGGTTGCCCCGTCGGATCCGGTCAGTTCCCTGCTTGCCCGTAGCACCTTTTCCTCAACCCCGACCAACGATTGTGCCGACGAAAGTTCCTGAATTGCCTCAATTAACTGTTCCAGTTGTGTGTTTAGCTGTTGGATCTGTTGTTCCCTCTTTTTTTGTTCGTTAATCACTTCGGTATAGACAATAATTCCGCCGATGGAACCATCGGAATCATACCAGGGGCGGCATTCCCAGCGGGTCCAGTCAACCCGCCCGTCGGACCGGTAATAGGGATCGTTGTCGGCGCTGACGATTTCCCCGTTCAGCGCCCGTTGATGGACATCGCGCCAATTTTGGGGCAGGTCGGGGAAAACGTCATAATGGTTTTTTCCAATGATGTTGGGTTCTGTGATTTGATAATCATGTAGATAACGCTGGCTTACATAAATGTAGTTGAGGTTTTTATCGTGAATGGCCACGGCGCTCTGGTTGTGTTCAATGACGTATTGCATCAGATGGTGGAAATGCATACGCTCCTTTTCAACATCTTTGCGTTTGCTTATATCGTTGATGATGGCCAGGAATTCATTTTTTTGCCCGTGACGAACCAGGTGAAGGT
>DAIMEA010000224.1:0-6732 GCA_036725585.1 Prolixibacteraceae bacterium
CAGGTCTGCATTTCCCTTTCCGCCTTTATACTTCCAATGGGCAGCCAATCCCTTTTCGGCTACTTCGTCCATACGCCGGGTCCGGATTTGCACTTCGACCCACTTTCCCGAAGGCCCCATAACGGTGGTATGAAGCGATTCATACCCGTTCGATTTGGGAATGGAAATCCAGTCGCGCATACGTTCGGGATTGGGCTGATATTCTTCAGTGACAATAGAATAAACCTGCCAACAATCCGACTTTTCGGTTTCGGGTGCAGAATCAAGAATGATTCGGATGGCAAATAAATCATATACCTCCTCAAAGCCGATCCGTTGTTTCCGCATCTTGTTCCAAATAGAGTAAATCGACTTGGTTCGGGCTTTCATTTCAAAGCGGAGCCCACGGGCCGAGAGTTTTGACTCAATCGGTTTCACAAAAGCCGAAACAAAGTTTTTCCGTTCTTCGACCGTTTCTTCCAGATGCCGCACAATCCGGTTGTATTCTGTTGGACGCAAATACTTCAGCGAGGAATCCTCCAGTTCGGATTTTAAATGATAAATACCCATCCGGTGCGCCAGGGGGGCATACAGGTACGACGATTCGTTGGCATATTTTTGCTGAAGCTCGGAGGGCAATGTATCCAGGTTTCGCATATCTTCAACCCGGTCGGCAATTTTGATTAAAACCACGCGCAAGTCGCCAGAAAGGGTGAGCAACAAACGCCGGAAATTTTCTGAGTGAACGGAAATGGATACGGTATCGATCGAATTGATCTTGAACAATCCTTCGAGAAGGTAAGAAACCTGGTCACCAAATTTCCCCGGGATAGCCGCAATAAGATCGTCTTTATCGTTGGTACTTTCGAAAACATTATGCAACAGGGCCGCAATAACCGAATCGGTTCCCAGGCCAACATTCAGGGCAACGATCCGGGCTACCGACATTGAGTGGTAGATAATGGGCCCCCCGGTTTCCCAACACCGATCGCCCAGAATGGCATAGGCTGCACGTGCGGCTTCTTCCACCTTTTTCAGGTCGACATTGAGGCCGCTTTTGGCAAAAAGCGAAAGCATGTTTTGCATTTCCTGCTCAAAGCGCAACGATCCGTCCATACTTTTTTTGTATAAATTTGGAACATGAATTTTTCCGGGTAGTTCTGATTCAATTGTTTACCAAAACCTGACCGAAAAAGACTCTATCCGAATTCATATTCGTACAACAATTCGTACTTTTGATGTGTTGATCGAATTTAAGGACAAAAATATAAAAATGGGGAAAGAACCATCGGAAGAAGAAAACAGAAAATCATTTGAGTATCATTTAAAGGAAGTTTCGAACGAAGAAATTATTTCGATCCTTCGATACCGGGAGCATTTTCAGCCTCATGCGGTTAAGGAAGCCATCCGTGAGGCCATCCGGAGAGGTATTATCCAATCGGTCGAGGACCTCAACCGGGAAGAGTTTAAGCCCCAGCCCCTTCCGCCCCGAAGCCTGTTTCCTGTTTCGTCGCAGGCGCCGCAAAACCTCGCCATTTTCAAGAGCCTCTGCCGGATTTTTTATGGTTTTGGATTGTTACCGGTTATCCTGGGTGTTTTTCAGTTTCTCGATCACAATTATCTTTTTGCGGCTTCGGCAATTGTTCTGGGTCTCCTGGTCATTGTTCTAACGTACCGACTTGAGAAAGAAAAAAACCCCCTTGTTGCCAAAGCGCTTCTTTTCCTGAATGTTCCGGCTATTGGTTATGCCCTTTTTCGCATCACGGCAAGCGGAAATCCCTCTACGATGGATTTTGTAGCAGCCGCCATCATCATCCTGGTCCTGCTTTATACATCGTTTTACCTGCACAAATTAACCACGGTCCTGAGTCGAAACAACGAACATTCATAGCTGTTTTTCTCCTTTCACCGATTCTTTTGAACCGTTTATCGATAAGCCCTACTTCTGCTGGTACGAATCCCGTACTTTTGAAACATCATTTAAAAATTGGGATCTATGAACAATTTCCGTATCACATCCATACTTACCCTGCTGGGCATGCTTTTGGCATCACTTCTTGCTTCCTGCACGGCCAGCACCTATCAGGACGATTCCCGCTATGTTGAAAAAAGTCTGGATCTGGAACCTTTTCAGAAAATCCGGTTCGAAGGGGCCTATAACATTAAACTCATCCAGAGCGACAGCCAATCGGTTGTGTTGAGTACCAGCGAATCGTTGCACGACCGGATCCGGGTATGGGTCGAGGACGGCACACTCCGGATCAAAACCCGTGGAAATCATATACAATCAGAAGAAATCAAGGTAAACCTCAGTGTCCGGAATCTCGAAGAAATCAAAGTGGAAGGAGGCGCCCAACTGCTCACCGAAGGCTATTTTGATCTGGGACAGTTCAAACTGAACGTCGAAGGAGGTGCCAACATCAACATGAAAATAAAAGCCGACACATTTACGGCCTATGCTGCCGGAGGGGTTAACATAGAGCTGGAAGGAGTGGCCACCCAATTCACCGCGATCTCGGAAGGAGCAGGCA
This sequence comes from Prolixibacteraceae bacterium, assembly GCA_036725585.1. Taxonomy (GTDB): domain Bacteria; phylum Bacteroidota; class Bacteroidia; order Bacteroidales; family Prolixibacteraceae; genus DAIMEA01. Next base: position 2,511 of record DAIMEA010000224.1, read on the forward strand.
ACATCGATGCCGACAACCTCGAAGCCCGTTTTGTGCGATGCAAGGTGTCGGGTGTGGGCAATGCCTCGGTATATGCAACCGAAAAACTCGATGCTACCGTGGAAGGAGTTGGCAAAATCGGATACCGGGGCAATCCAACGATCAACAAATCCGTGAGTGGTATCGGTTGGGTTTATAGAAAATAAAGCTTCATATTTTTTACTTTCTCCTTTTCAAAACAGGATACTTACCAAAAAGTGTCCTGTTTTTATATAAGAAGTATTTCTTCGCCAATATTGCTGCGAAATTGTTATCCTTAAAACAAAAGACAGAAAAGGGATTGACCGGGCAAAACCATTCTAACAAAGCAAAGCTACCAGAACAGCTTTAATGGTGTGCATTCGGTTTTCGGCCTGATCGAAAACGATCGAAGCCGGGCTTTCAAAAACTTCGTCGGTCACTTCCATGGCTTCGATGCCAAATTTCCGGAAAATTTCCCGCCCCAGTTTGGTGTCCCGGTTATGAAAGGCCGGCAGACAGTGTAAAAACTTCACATCGGGATTGCCCGTTTGTTTCAACACCTCGGAGCGAACCTGATAGGGTTTCAGTAATTCGATGCGTTGCGCCCAAACCTCATCGGCTTCGCCCATCGAAACCCAAACATCGGTATAAATAAAATCGCAATCGGCAACAGCAGCCTTCCAGTCGGCGGTGATGGTTATGGATGCTCCGTTTTGACGAGCCAGTTCCTGGCAGGCAGTCACCAGTTTTTCGTCGGGTTGGCAACCGGGAGGTGCGGCGGCACGAAAATCAAGGCCCATTTTGGCTGCACCCACCATTAGGGAATTCCCCATGTTGTTGCGGGCATCGCCCATATAGCATAATTTTAACTGGTTCAGCGGCTTTTCGGAATGTTCGCGCATCGTGAGCAAATCAGCCAAAACCTGAGTAGGATGGAACTCATCGGTCAAACCGTTGATTACAGGCACACCGGCATATGCGGCCAGTTCTTCCACAATGGCCTGACCAAAGCCCCGGTACTCAATGGCATCGTACATTCGCCCCAGCACCCGGGCCGTATCCTTCATGCTCTCCTTATGCCCGATCTGGCTCCCCGAAGGCCCCAGGTAGGTAACGTGTGCTCCCTGGTCATAGGCAGCTACCTCGAAGGCACATCGGGTACGCGTTGATGTTTTTTCAAAAATCAGCGCAATATTTTTCCCTTCGAGTCTTTTTTCCTCGGTACTGGTTAATTTATCGTTTTTCAGGCTGGTGGAAAGATCCAGCAAAAACTCGATTTCAAAAGGCTGGTAATCGAGCAGTTTCAGAAAATGCTTGTTTTTTATTTTCATCGTTTCATTCCTCCAAAATGATTACTTAAAGATAGGGAAATCGGGTGTATTATTCGAATGCCCCATCTTTTCATTTCAAAAACACCTGTTTAATGGAGCCTTTGGTTCCTTCCACCGGATGTTTATGGTATTGTGCGTTTCTCAATAGTACATCGTAATTTTTGAGCCAAACGACCGGTCTTCTAGCTTTTTGGCTTCCGTGATCACGCTTTTTGCCCCCCCTTTTTCAACAAAACGAAGGGCTGCCCTGATTTTGGGTTCCATGGTTCCTTCGGCAAAGGTGCCCGATTGCAGATAACGAAGTGTGTCGGCATAATCGAGAAATTCGAGTTTTTCCTGATCCGGTTGGCCAAAATTCTTATAAATAAAGGGCACATCGGTCAGGATGTACAATTCGTCGGCGCCAATCTGGCTGGCCAGAACAGCCGAAGCAAGGTCTTTATCGACCACTGCGTTCAGGGTTCGCACATCGCCGTTTTCGTCGAAATATACGGGTACGCCCCCTCCTCCGGCTGCAATTACAACTGTATCGTGCATCAGCAGCTTACGGATCAGTGGATAATTGAGAATGCCCAGGGGTTCGGGTGAAGGAACTACCCGGGTATAATATCCCGTTCGTTTCGATGAGGGCTTGAATTTCCACCCTTTTTTTTCTTCGAGCGCCCGGGCTTCATCGAGCGAATAGGTTTTCCCAATCCGCTTGGTCGGATTCGCAAAAGCACAATCTTCGGGGTCAACCTGCACCATGGTGACGAGTGTGATCACATCCCGTTTGATTCCATGCCGATTCATGACATTCCGCAACATGCGTTCAATCATATAACCGATTCCCCCCTGCGAATCGGCAACACAAATATCCAGAGGCATTTGCACAATCCCGTAAATTTGTTCGCCCGCATCGTTCCGCATCAGGATATTTCCCACCTGTGGTCCGTTCCCGTGGGTAATAACCAGACGATAGTCTTCTTTCAGCAAATAGATCAGGTTCTCGATCGTTTCGAGCGTATTGGCCTCCTGCTGTTCAATCGAGCCGGCTTCATCGTCGCGCAAAAGGGCATTGCCGCCCAGGGCAACCACAGCTGTTTTCCGTTTTATCGCTTCCATACGGCATTTGTGCTTTCTACAGGATCGAACATACAACAAAGGGGGCAAAAAAAAACTGACATTTTGCCGTTCATTCCGAAATTTTTCCGACACAGTATCGTTTAAAGAAAATCGCATTTCCATGTCCGTTTCATCAAATTTGATAAATTTGCATTCGATATTGAATAATCATGACCGAAAGGAAACCTGCAAAAAAACAAAATACAAGCCCCAAAAAACCAACCGGTAAAAACGGGAAAACCCATAATCCGGTCCGGAAAGAACAAATCCGCATCATTGCCGGGGTCGTTCTCTTATCGGTTTCGGTTTATTTATTGTTTGCCTTCGGGAGTTTTCTCTTCCATGCCGGGGCCGATCAGAGCAAATTGCAGATCAGCTGGTGGGAATTGATCCGTAACCGGGAATTGAAAGTAGAGAATGTCACCGGGAAGACCGGGGCCTGGCTCTCAGAAATCATCATCAATCGCTGGTTTGGTTTGTCGTCGTTTCTTTTCATTTACTTGCTGATCATATTTAGCCTGAAGTTATTCCGTGTCCGGATTAATCATTTGTTTATCCGGGTGCTAAAATCGCTGATCCTGGTGGTTTGGTTTTCGGTAGCCCTGGGTTTTGCTTTCGAAAACATGTACAGCACGGCCAGTCTGTATCCGGGAGGCATGTACGGATACTTTCTCGCCATAGGGCTCAATTCCATTGTTGGAAAAATTGGCACCCTCTTCATCCTGCTCGTCAGCATGTTTATTTTTCTGATATTCACATTCGAAGGCTTTGTCCATTTGTTTAAACGATCACCCCGGCCCGACATAAATCCGGAAGGCGCCCTCATGAAGGACGAAAAAAAATTGAAACCGGATGGGCAGGAAATCGAGAAAATTGCCCTGGAAGACAACGAAAATGAAACATCATTGCCCGTTTCCCCGATCGATTTCGACATGGAGGACGACGAGCCCCCGATGCAACAAAGCGAGCCCTCATTGCCCCCGAAACAGGAAAAAAACATCACAACAAAAACGCTGGAGGACAGCGACGATTTTGAAATGACGGTTGAAATTAAAGAATCGGGAAACGAAGAATTCGAGAACCAACCCATCGAAGACTATGACCCTACACTCGATTTATCGCGCTATGCCTTTCCCTCCATCGAGTTACTGGAAGACTATTCCCATCTGAAATCGGAAGTTAGCGATGAAGAACTTATTGAGAACAAAAACAAAATCATCGAAACACTTCGGAATTTTAAGATCGAAATTGTCAAGATCAAAGCAACGATTGGGCCAACTGTTACATTATACGAGATCGTGCCTGCACAGGGAATCCGTATTTCGAAAATCAAAAATTTGGAAGACGACATAGCCCTGAGCCTTTCGGCATTGGGCATACGAATCATCGCCCCTATACCCGGCAGGGGAACCATTGGGATTGAAGTTCCTAATCGTCAGCCCCAGGTGGTATCGATGCGTTCGATCATTGCCTCGCGAAAATTTCAGGAAACTACAGCCGAATTGCCTATTGCCATGGGTCGCACCATCTCGAACGAAACTTTTGTATTCGATTTGACAAAGATGCCGCACATTTTGGTTGCCGGGGCAACCGGACAAGGAAAATCCGTCGGGTTGAACGCCATTATTGCCTCAATCCTTTACAAAAAGCATCCTTCACAGGTAAAGTTCGTATTCATCGACCCCAAGAAGGTTGAACTGAATTTATATGCTTCCATAGAACGGCATTTCCTGGCTAAATTGCCCGATTCCGAAGATCCCATTATCACCGACGTAGAAAAAGTAAAA
>DAIMEA010000225.1:0-6718 GCA_036725585.1 Prolixibacteraceae bacterium
GTTTCATCTCGAAGGTGGTTTTGTCTGTGCCCCCTTCTGAAGTGGTTTGTCCCGAAGTTTCGGTGTCCCAGAAAGAGTTGCTGACCGTGCCGCCGTTTCCCCCGGCAAGACCGCCCACATTCATACTGCCGGTCACGCTGCCTGTGCTGTAACTATTGCTGATGGTACCCTGATTGTCCCCAACAAGACCCCCTGCATAAAAATTGCCGCTTACACTCACTGTGCTGTAACTATTGCTGATGGTTCCGTTATTCTGCCCGGCAAGGCCGCCGGTCGTCTCATTTCCCGACACATTGCCCGAGCTGAAACAGTTACTGATCGTGCCATAATTATCACCTGCAAAACCGCCGCATGAACGACTCCCTGTCATTTGCAGGTCAACCAGCCCGAGGTTTTCCACTTTGCCCCCGCTTCCCAGAATCCGAAAGAAACTTTGCAATTCAGTTCCCGGGCGGTTGATGTACAATCCGGAAATGGTATGGCCGTCTCCGTTGTAGGTGCCGGTAAAATTTTTCACAACATGACCAATCGGCAACCAACCTGCTCCGAAGTCCCAGCCAGAGGTGGGCGAAGCATCGATGTTGGCGGTTTGGATAAAGTGTTTGTTCCAGAAAGGATCATTTTCACTTAACTTTCTTAAATCGTTAAGGTTGGTAATCTGATAGGGATCTTCTGCTGTTCCCGATCCGTTGAATAAGGGTATGGTAAAACTTACCTGGTTTCCATAACTAGTACCGGCAGCGTTGGTCGCGTATGCCCTTACATAGTAAGTTATACTATGGGTTAAGCCCGAAATTTCAGCAACAAATGTTCCGGCTCCGCTGCCATTTTCTGTATACGCATCGTAAAGAGTCGGATTTGGCGATATGCTCCAGCAAACGCCCCTGTATAAAACCGACTGTCCGTTCGCATTATTGGTAATGGTGCCCCCTGAAATTGCTGAATTGTCCGTAGTGCTTGAAATTTCAGCAGTTGAAGGTTCGGCCAGCCCGATTACCGGGTCGTCGGGGTATTGCCCGTTCAGGTAGGGGTATCCATTGTTTCGGTCGTTTCCAATGTTCCAGATATATTCAAACTGGTCTTTAAACACCCACCCGGCACCGGTGAACGTGGAACGGAGTTTCATCTCCGCCGTGGTTTTGTCTGTGCCACCAGCCGAAGTGGCTTGTCCGGAAGTTTCGGTGTCCCAAAAACAGTTACTGATCATGTAGCCATTATCACCGGCAAAACCGCCTGTTTGAGAATTCCCATTAACCATGCCCGCGCTGTAACAGTTGCTGATGGTGTTGTAATTATGCCCCACAAAGCCGCCTACATAATAAAAACCTGTTACATGAACCGTGCTGTAACAGTTACTGATGATGGAGCTATTTTGCCCCACAAGGCCGCCTGCATAAAAACTACCTGTTAAAGTGCCTGTACTAAAGCTGTTCGTAACAATACCCTGATTTAAGCCGGCAAGTGCCCCCACAAACTGGTTCCCGGTCACATCCACATTAACTACCCCAAGGTTTTCCACTCTGCCCATGTTGCCCACAATGCCAAACAAGCCCTGGTAATCCATCCCTGTCCGATTACTATACAATGAAGAGATGGAATGACCTTGTCCGTCGTACGATCCGGAAAAATTGCTTGAAAAATTGCCGATTGGCGACCATCCTGTCCCTCCGTTCCAGGTGGAAGTAGCCGATGCATCAATGTGGGCAGTTTGGATAAAGTGCTTGTCCCATAACGATTCATCTTCGCTTAAACGTTTCAATTCGTCGAGGTTGGAAATTTGATAAGGGTCTTCAAATGTGCCTGAACCATTGAACGTAGTTGTAAAACTATATTGTTCGCCATAGCTTGTGCCGGCGGTATTCGTGGCATAAGCCCTTACATAGTATGTGGTGCTGGCCGTTAACCCGGAAATTTCAGCGATAAACGATCCGGCTCCGCTGCCATTCTCGGTATGCTCATCGTCAAGGGTCGGATTCTGTGAGGTACTCCAGCAAACGCCCCTGTTGAATACCGAAAGCCCGTTGTCGTTTTCAGCAATGGTACCTCCCGAATTAGCCGAAACATGGGTAATTTCTGAAATTTCGGTTGTTGTAAGCGATGCAGTCCCGATAACCGGATCATCGGGGTACTGCCAGTTTAAGTAGGGGTAGCCATTGTTCCGGGCGTTTCCGATATTCCATAAAAAATCGGGATTGTCTTTAAATACCCATCCATCATTGGTAAAGGTAGAACGGAGTTTCATCTCCTCCGTGGTTTTACCTGTACCACCTGCCGAAGTAGCTTGTCCTGAGGTTTCGGTGTCCCAGAAACTATTACTGATGGTGCCGCTATTGTCGCCGGTAAGGCCGCCTGTAAAGGAAGTACCGGTTACACTTCCCATGCTGTAACTGTTGCTGATCTGGCTATAATTAACGCCAACCAATCCGCCGGTCTGATCGAAACCAGACGTATGAACCAGGCTGTAACCGTTGTTGATTTGACCCAAATTACCCCCGGTATGGCCCCCTGTATAAAATTGCCCTGTTACACTGCCCGTGCTGTAGCAGTAGTTTATGGCGCCTTCAGAAAATCCTGCCAGGGCACCGACAAATTGATTCCCGGTCACATTCACATTTTCGACCCCAAGGTTTTCGATCTTTCCCATAAAACCCAGGTGTCCAAACAAGCCTACCCTGTTCTGTGAGCCATTGATAAACAAACCGGTGATGATATGACCATTGCCGTTGTAGCTGCCCGAGAAGGGGAGGTTTTCGGGACTGCCCATGTCCAAAAAAATTCCTATTGGTGACCATCCGGCGCCGCCATTCCACGAGGAAGTACCCGACGCATCAATATGGGCGGTCTGAAGGTAATAAGCATTCCACCTTGTCAGTCGCGGGGGATCCGGTACTTCGGCATCGCTTGCTGCTATCCAGTATAGATTTTCGAGGGTGGCTATTTCCCATGGATTATCGGGAGATCCATTTCCAACGGTTGGTGCACTTGTGGTTTGGGCCATGCTGACATTAATTTGACACGTGAGCAGCAGGCATAATACAGGGACATATAATTTTATCATAAAACTATAATAAGAGAATGCATAATTCTGACAATTAATGCGAAAAAAACTTGTGTGTTGTTATTTTTAAGCGCTGTTGATCATAGTCGGCGTTATTGTCTATCCTGAAAAAATGACTACCAGCGATTATTAATTATTTGTCAATAATAATTGAAGCAATGGTAAACAAAAGATTTGTAAAAATCAATAGCTCAAAAAATAATGTATTGTTGCCCGATGACTTCTTCTTCCCTGTAGCCGTAAAATTATGCTACGGTCATTCAAATATCAATGATAGGGATAAAATCGTTAAAGTAAGCGATAATCCATTTTTTGGGCACGATGCGATAATAACCGTTCAAAAATGCGTGTCATGGGTATTTCGATGCATATCGGCAGAAGAAAAATCTGTAGTTAGAAAGGACACATTTACGTGAAACCGTCATAAGCCTAGCAATCTGTTGTTTTAAATCGGATCGTAATGATTGTTTTTCTCATAATTATCATTACCTTAGGATCGTTAAAAAACGTTGAACGCAGGCCCTTCCGGTCCCCCGTTCCCTTTGGATTTTCGAGCAGGATGTGTGTGTGTGGGTTCGACCCGGGATGTCGGGGGGTGGATTTGCGTCACCCGGCTTTTTGTGGGGCATAAGACCGGGCATCTGGGTTTCCGGACAGACCGGCCATCGGTTTCGGAAGAAAATGGGCTATTGTGCCTAAATTTATGTTAACATAATAGTATCCAAAAACTGGACAGGTTGGCGTATATAAACAAGTGCGGCAGCTTGAGAAACATCCGTGAATAGACTAGAAAATTTATGGTTATATTTCAGAAAATTATAGCATGAATATTCTCAAAAAGATTTTACATATTGTTTTTTCATCCTTTTTAGTTTGGCAGACATTCATGTTAGTTGAAAGACTTTTAACAAATCAACAAACCGATTTGTCAGATAAGTTTCTTGATGCTGTTTTTGTAAATTTATTCGTGACAGGAGTTTTTACGATTGTGTATTCATTCCCTGTTTATAGATTAATACCAGCAGGATACTACTCAATACACAATCCAAGATTATTAAAAATGATCGGACAGATTATTCAAATAGAATTATTTAAAAAACTCTTGATAAAAACTATTTGGAATAAAAAGCAAAACAAGAAGTACTTTTTCAGCGGATTCAGAAACGGATTTAGTGATTTGGATATTTCTACGAGAAAAAGTGAGTTTGGACATTTTGTGGGATTCTGTATTGTTTTGATACTAACAATATTGATTGGATTTAAAACAGATATTTCAATTGCGATTATGATATTTATTATCAATATTTTATTTAATTTTTATCCGTTCATGTTGCAAAGATTTCATAGGATGAGATTGAACGAATTAAAAAATAGATTTGGCGATAAAATGATATGATTTTAAACATTGATATAAAAAACAATAAAAGCCGACCGCACAACACAGAATATAAAACAGTTGGGGTTCAGTGGTTTGCGAAACTGTGGTTCTCGCGCCAGCCTTTTCCTCGGTGGATACAAACGCACCCCGAAAACCCAACCGTTTCATATTGTCAACCGATGTGCCGCATGCAATGAAAACATACTACTAAATTGAAACAAATTGAATTAGACATAGAAAAAATTGCTCGACTTGGAGAACAAAGGGAAAAGAAGAATTTTGATTTCAGGACTTTCCTTAAAGGACAGGATTTTAAACGGATTGATAAAATAGTTCACCGAATAGATAAAGAAATCAGGTCTCAGATTGATTGTAGAAAATGTGGTAATTGTTGTTCTTCATTAAGACCATGTGTGACTGATTCTGAAATGGATAAATTGTCAAGAATTGATAATCTGGCACAACATGATTTTTTAACAGAATTTGTTGAAATTGACAATTTTGAGGGGAAAAAGTATTTAAAAGATACGCCATGCAAATACTTAAATGACAAGCTATGTTCAATTTATACAAATAGACCTGAAGATTGTAAATCATATCCTCATACTCAAAAAACTGAATTCATAACACGTACTCTTGGAATGATAGAGAATTATGGGATTTGCCCTATTGTATTTGATCTATTCGAGCAATTAAAAGAAGAATTAAATTATAGATAAAACTCAACATAAAACATTTATTTTCATACCCATATCAAATATAATAGATGGAAACGTTGACTGCATATTGTGGATTGAGGTGTGATACTTGCCCTATTCATTTGGTAACGCTTGAACAGGATGTGTCTCAACAACAAAATATGAGAGAATCAATAGCGGAGCAATGTTCTAAGCTATATGGGATGAATTTACAACCTGAGGATATTTCAGATTGTGACGGTTGTAGAACTGATACAGGAAGAATTTTTTCCGGATGCTTAAATTGTGAAATTAGAAAATGTGCAAGCAAAAAAAATATTGACTGTTGCGCGTTCTGTAATGATTATGCATGTGAGACATTAGAGAAACATTTTTCACTTGATCAAAGTGCAAAAATCAGGCTTGACGAAATCCGACAAAAAGAAACATAATGACTTTAAGTGAAAATAATGCACAACAGCACAACACATTCGAAATTAAGGCACAGTTGGACCATAAAAAGGAACAGTGAGTCCCTACTTGCTGCCCTTTTTTCGGAGAACTGCCCTACGTACCTCGAACCCAATTAGTTTACGCTGATCTTCGGTTGTGGTTTAATTCGTGATGCGCAAAACCGATGCGGTTCAATATGATATGCTATGGGGATTTCATAAAACGGCACTGTTCCTTCTGCATTGTTTTCGCCCATTTCCCTGTCTTTTGCCTGGTATTCCCGTTCTTTTCAACCGGCATGGATTTTTTTACTGCGGTTTCACCTTTGCATTTAGGCACAACTTCCCCGTTCCCTGTCGGAACGGATTTCGGCGGGGTTGTTCTTTTATCCCCTTGTTTCAATGAACGTTGTAGTGAAATGGATCATCCGGGTCAATCCCGTTCCGGCGCCCAGACGCTAAAGTTCGGATTTCCCGGGCATCGGGAACCACACAGCAGAAAAGCCCCTTCGAAAGAGGAAACTTTTCATTGTTTTTCTCATAATTATCATTACCTTGAAATCGTTAAAAAAACGTAGAACGCAGACCCTCACGGTTCCCGTTCCCTTTCGGTTTTTTGTGCAGGATTTGTGTGTGTCGGTTCGACCCGGGATGTCGGGGGGTGGATTTGCGTCACCCGGACTAATGTGTGGATTCGGTTCGTGGATTTTTCGGGATCATTTTTTGATGCGAAAGATTGGCGCACCGTTCCCCGCCGTACAAGCTTTCCGGCGGCCGGTTTCAGCAACCGTGATCATCCGCCCATAGGCGTCCTCCTTGAACCGAAGGGGTATCGGGGCGCCGAAACGCCCTGCCCCGGCAAAGGCCGGTCGAAAGCAGGGACATAAAGCAACCCGCTGTTGCTTGAACCAACACAGAGCTTGTACGGGCAGAGCATACGACCGGGTATTGGGCTTTTCGGGCCGGCAGAACACCGGTCGCGGAAGATAATGATGTATTGTGCCAGGATTTCTATGAACATAATAATGGGCGAAAAGTAGACAGATTGATGTATATAAACAAGTTGGCTGTAATACCGAGAACGATTAGTAAACTGATAAAAATGAAAAAAATATGGATAAATCAGAATTATTAAAATCTATAAAATTCGGAC
>DAIMEA010000226.1:0-6670 GCA_036725585.1 Prolixibacteraceae bacterium
TTTCCGAATACCAGAAATACGAAATCTACGACGAACAAAACAGTTTTCAGGGTTATGGATGGGAACGTACCGCCATTAGCTCTCACCTGCAACGAAGCGCCATCGAACGAAGAGGACGCGTAGACGAATACCTTCTTTCGCTTGCCGCCAATGTGAACCATAAGTTGTTTATTGGGGGTTCCTTTAGCCTGGTCGATCTGGAATACTACGAGAAGAATGCCTTCACCGAAGAAGACAATTACCAATACGAAGGGGCCAACCTGCAGAAATACACCCAAACCTCCGAAATCTCACACTCGGGCGTGGGAGTCAACATGAAAGCGGGACTAATCTATCGGCCTTTTAAGCCCTTACGTATTGGCGTAGCCATCCATACGCCCACATTCTATTCGATTAATTTTGAATACGAAAAAGAAATCAGCGCCTGGTTCGACCAGGCCATTGGCGAAGGGGACATAGTACCGTCGACCTACCACAATGCCGATGTAGAAGACCAGTACGAATATACCTTCCAATCGCCACTTCGCTCGGTCTTCAGTGCATCGTACCTTTTGGGAAACCTGGGCCTCATCAGTGTCGATTATGAACTGATCAATTATGCCTCGTCGAAGTTCAGGGCAGCCGAGGGCGATAATTATGATTATGCGCCCCAAAACACCGATATCCGGAAAACACTCAAAGCGAGCAGCAATCTGCATGTGGGCGCCGAAATCCGTGCTACCGACAATTTCAGCCTCCGGGGCGGCTTCGAAATATTCGGAAATCCCTGGCAAAAAACCTTCACTGATGAGGACGGATCGTCGAGCGAAATTCTGAATTTTACCGATCGGCACCTGACTTATTCCGCAGGTTTTGGTTACCGGCAACAAAGCTTTTTTATCGATTTTGCCTATCGCTTAAGCCAAATTTCTGAAAGCTACCAAATTCATTACATGTACTATTCCAATGGCAAGAACATAGCCAGTCTGACGGAATGGAACAACCAGGCAACGTTAACCATCGGATTCCGTTTCTAAGACCATAATTGGATCGTTGGGGCAAGTATAAAGAATTGCCTATATAGCACAAAGACTTCAGCAAAATATATTGCTGAAGTCTTTGTGCTTCTTTACAACAAGGAAATGCTTCCAAAAATAGGTCAATGAAGAATCGGGTATCATCCGATATGTTGTGCGACATTCCAAAAATACCCGCTTCGGAATGGGGGAAAATCATCCCGGATTGTATTTAGTGTATCATAAAAAACCAACGCCACCGTTATGAAAAGTATGCACACAACCCGATCCATAGAATACCCCGATGCCACTCGCTTTTTCCAGGAAGCTGAAATTCGCGGGAATAAACTGATCCTGGGTAACATCGACACCAATATTTGGTTACATAAGGAACGGATCAATTTCGATTTTGTCGTCGAAATTGCCAAACGCTTTAACGATTCCCGGATCTTCATCATTCCCGAAGGAATGCACAAAGGCTTTTATATTTACTCGCCGGCACAAAAAGCCTGCTTTCAACTGGTGAATGAGTCGTTGCGGTACAATCATGCCGAAATTGCCTGATTTTGATTAAATTTGGGCGGTTGAAAACAGAACAATGATCCGGCACCCGTGTGAAGATCCTATAGGTCAATCCATTTCTAACTATTTTCACCTTGGCGACAACAGCCCGGTGAAGGTTATTTCCAGCATGGTTGAAGACGAGGAACTCCCTCCCGATTATTTTTTCCGAAAACACAACGATATGCCGCTCCTGGAGCGTATCGCCCTAAAACGAAGCTCGGGATCCATACTCGATGTAGGTGCCGGAGCCGGATGTCACTCCCTGTATTTACAGGAGAAAAAAAAACATGTCACGGCACTTGAAGTTTCAACTCTTTGTTGCAACGTGATGCAAAAGAGAGGAATACACCATGTAATCAACGAGGATATTTTCGACATAAAAATCAAGAGCTTTGACACCATTCTCCTGTTGATGAATGGTATCGGGATCGCCGGAAATCTGAGCAGGCTCCCGGATTTGCTTCATTGTTTAAAAAAAATATTGGCGCCGGGAGGTTCCATCCTTCTCGATTCTTCAGATTTAATATATCTTTATGAACAGGAAAACGGATCGTATTCCATCGACATCAATGCCGACCACTATTATGGAGAGATTGATTATCAGCTAGAATACCGTTCGATGAAAAGCCCTCCTTTTTCCTGGTTGTTTGTCGATCATGTACTATTAAAAGATATTGCCGAAACGTGCGGGCTCCGGTTCCGAATTGTTGAATATGGGCCGCATTACGATTATCTTGCTGAATTAAAATAAGAAAACGAAAAACTCATGAAATTCCGAAATCTTAACGACGCCGAGATTCGTCAGTTGGAAACACAGATGTGTACGTGCGATGAATGGAGTAATCTTTTTGTTGCTGAAGATTTTCAGCCTAAATGCCTGTTCAACGCCCACTTTACCGGGGTTATCAAAATTGCATCCCAAAATGAAATCATCAAACTGTTTGGGGGAATCAAACGACACGCCGGCATTTACAATTCGACGCTCCACAATTGCAGCATTGGCGAAAACTGCTATATAAATTATGTTAAAAACCATATTTCCAATTACAATATAGAGGATCATGTCATCATCAACAATGTGCAACTTATTGCCAACGAAGGAAGCTCACATTTTGGGAATGGTCAGGAAATAGCGGTTTTGGATGAATCGGGCGGACGTTCGATCATCATGTACGATCGGCTTTCTGCCCAGATTGCCTACATTATGACCCTCTATCGCTACCGCCCCCGCCTGATCGAAAACCTTGAAAACCTGATCCGGGAATATACCGGAAAAAAATCCTATCCACGGGGTTACATTGGCAAAAACAGTGTGATTACGAATACCGGGTCGATAAAAAATTCCTGGCTGGGTGAAAACCTGACCATCGACGGAGCCCGTTCGATCGAATCGGGCACCATCATCAGCAACAGCAAGGCGCCCGTTGTCATTGGCAACAATGTCATTATGAAGAATTTCATTGTGCAATCGGGCGCGAAAATTACCGATGGGGTCATCCTCGACAAATGTTTTGTTGGCCAGGGCACCGAACTCGGCAAGAACTATTCGGCCGAAAACTCCCTGTTTTTTGCCAACTGTCAGGGCTTTCACGGGGAAGCCTGTTCCATATTCGCCGGCCCGTACACGGTTACCCACCATAAATCGACCCTGCTCATTGCCGGGATGTTTTCCTTTCTGAATGCCGGTTCGGGATCGAACCAGAGCAACCACATGTACAAACTGGGCCCCATTCACCAGGGAATTGTGGAAAGGGGATCGAAAACCACCTCCGACTCCTACATGTTGTGGCCGGCTAAAGTAGGCGCTTTCACTCTGGTTATGGGGCGGCACTATAAAAACTCCGACACCTCCGATATGCCCTTCTCGTACCTCATTGAGCACGACGATAAATCGTGGCTTGCACCGGCGGTAAACCTGAGAAGCGTCGGGACCATCCGCGATGCCATGAAATGGCCCAACCGCGATAAACGAACCGACCCCGACAAAATCGACCTGATTAATTTTAATCTGCTAAGTCCCTTCACCATACAAAAAATGGTGAAAGCCATCTATATCCTCGAAAACCTGAAAAGTGTCTCCGGAAGCACCTCCGAAGAATTCATTTACCACAATACATCCATCACACAAAATTCCCTCGACAGGGGAATCCAGTTGTACAACATGGGAATCGACAAATTCCTGGGAAACTCCCTGATCACCCGTCTTCATTAATTCGAGATGAAAAACGAAAAAGATTTTCGGGAACGGATGAAAGCCGATTCCGACAAAGGCAAGGGCAACTGGATTGACATGGGCGGCCTGATCGCCCCCCAAAACGAAGTGGAAAAAATTCTTCTCCATATCGAAGAAAATAAAATTTCGGATATTTGTGCCATTCAAGGCCTTCTGAAAGAATTACACCAGTCGTATTACGAATTCGAATGGAACTGGGCTAGCGAACTGATCGAATGGCGCATGAAAAAATCAATCGATCAGGTCACTATCGACGAAGCCATCGGACTGGTGGAGCAATGGAAGAAAAGCGTGGTCGCCCTCGACCAGATGCTGTACAACGATGCCCGAAAAGAATTCCAGTTAAGTTCCATGATCGGATTTGGCATCGATGGCGACCTGCAAACCCAGCAAGCCGACTTTGAAGTGGTTCGGGGTAAATTCGAAAGCAACAGCCTCGTCGGGCAAATCAAAAACCACATCAAAACCAAAACAGAACTGGGCGACCGGATGATTGAAGAACTCAAAGCCTGCCGGTAAGAATTGCATAATCACGGTACCGATTTTGGGGAACAAGGGGAACAAGGGAAACAAGTTACATTGTTTTCCACATAATTTCCGTCCGCACCATTTCCACACCATCCGATTCCCGTACAATGTTGTTCATGTAGCGTAAAGGATCCGTTTGCACGGTTCCTGTTTTGAGCCGGTCACCGGGAACGGCTTCTTTCAGGAAGTTGATCTGAAAACCGGAAATGGAATGCCCGAGCAAAAAATCGAAATCGCAGGTATTGAGGATGCGCTCAATGTAACACACATTGTTCATGTGGCGGTTCATGTCGGTTTCGGTGAACGAGACAGCGGCTGCCTCCGAAAAACAGGGATTGTTGGGCATCGGCAGCTTCTCGGGTTCTGTATCGAATAATTTCTCCGTACAAAGCGGAAAATCGCGCATGTAATCGTCGGGGCGCACCAGCCTTCGGGTTTCGGTATTCACCATTAACCACATGCTCACGGCTTTGACCATCGTGTTGCCGAATGCATCTTCAACCCGAAAGTTTCGGAACGCGAACAATCCGTCCGAGCCCATCGACCAGGTACTTACCCGGATTTTCTGTCGCCAAACCGGGAGCTCTGTTACGTCAATTTTTAACCTCGACAACACCCAGAACACGTTTTGTTCTTGCATCACCTCCCACCCGACGCCACAGGCCACCGTATGATTTCCGGCAATGTCCTGAAAAAAACTGCACAGTTTCGGAATCGTTAGCTGGCGGTGCAAATCGGTATGGTACGAACGGACCACAAAATCTTCGGAGAATTTTCCGGGCGAACCGGGTTTGATGTGAAAAGCGCCCATAGTGGTATGTTTATCCGGTAAAAATAGAAAGGATGGAGGAAACGATCAACAGAAAGCATGCAAGGCTTTTCCTCCAAACGCAAAAAAAGGGACCGGACATTAAACCAATCCCCAACAAAAGCATCTACGGAAAAGGAATACAGAAAACCCGAACCGGAAGGCGGGTCCGATGAAAGCAATTATTATCTTCACACGCATGAAAACCCTTTTCAAACACGGTGTATCTGTCGCCTTGGGTATGGTCAGTTTACTGGCACTGACTGCCTCTCAACCCACAACAACCGGGAACAACAAAATGGAAGTGCTGATGCAAAAACTATCCGGCGCCCACCGGGCTTTTCCGCCCGAAATTGTTTATCTCCACCTCGACCGGCCCTCCTACTGGGCCAGCGACGATATCTGGTTTAAAGCCTATCTGGATTCCCCCTCCGACAGCGTCAACCTGTGGGTCGAACTGATCAATCCGGCAGGAAAGATTCTCCAGAAGAAGCTCTATCTGACCATCGATCACATCGCGTATGGCGATCTGCATCTTCCCGATACCACATCAAGCGGGGTGTACCAAATCCGGGCTTACACCGACCCGATGCGCAGGAGTGGCGAAGAAGCCTTTTTCCGCCAAAACCTGCTGATCTGGAACCTGAACGACAAGCCCGGCGAAAAGGACGAAACAGACCGGGAAAGACTTAAAATCGATCTTCAGTTTTTCCCTGAAGGAGGTACTTTTTTGGCCAATGCCCAAAACAAACTGGGATTTAAAGCCATTGATGAGAACGGGATCGGAATCGATATAGAAGGGACGATTCTCGACAACCTGGGTCAATTTGCAAGTTTCTTCAGAAGCCAGCATAAAGGAATGGGCAGTGTTGTGCTTATACCCGAAGAGGGCAAAAGTTATACGGCCATCGCCGACATCAACGGGAGGACAATGAAGGTTGCGTTGCCGAAACCGGTCTCCCGGGGCATCGCCCTTGCTGTGGATCCGACCCTGCCGGACCAGCTGAGAATCACCATCACCGAACAATCGGCTCCCGATTCAACAAGCGAAAACCGCTATTACCTTATCGGACAAATGAGGGGCAATGCCCTCTTCGCAAAAGAGCTGAGCATTTCCAACGGCCGGCACGGACTCAAAATCAACAAAAAGAAACTCCCCACCGGCGTATTGCAGATCACCTTGTTCGATGCTGATTTGCTTCCTCTGTGCGAGCGTCTGGCCTTCATCAACCAGAAAGATTGGGTTGAGCTGGATATCCAGACGGATAAAAAAACCTACACGCTCCGGGAAGAAGTCAGGGTGGACCTGGCCAGTTTCGTCGGCGATTCCCTGCCGGTTATTTCGAACCTTTCGCTGAGCGCGTATGCCACAACGCAACAACTGCGGTTTGAAGACGATCCCAACAACATCCTGACGCATTTTTTGCTGGTTTCCGATCTCAGGGGACGCATTGAAGAACCGGCCTGGTATTTCCGCAACCAGGATGCAGAAACCCTGAAAGCCCTCGATAACCTGATGCTGACCCAGGGATGGCGCCGCTT
>DAIMEA010000227.1:0-6667 GCA_036725585.1 Prolixibacteraceae bacterium
TGTATTTGCCACGCATACAGTATTTTGCAAAAATATGTCATTGGTATCCAGATGAGGAACGATACCGGGAAAAGCAATCTCTTGGTTTGACCGGATGCAATTATAAAAATTTTATGTACTATTGCCTGCCTTTAACCAAATGAATCCTCTTTATGATACGTTCTTTTTTATATGATTCTAAAAGGATGCATTGTAAACGATTGCAATTTTAAAATAGAAAGCACGAACGATTAAAAAGCCAACAATATGAAAAAGATTCTTTTTTTACTAATTGTATGTTTACCGGTGATTGTGCATGCACAGGATAAGATTTTCCTGAAAAAGGGATCATCGCTTGATTGTACCATAACGTCCGAAGACAGCTTAAAAACATACATCAACACGGAAATTAAAGGGAGGGTTGTTTCAACGTTTGTTATGAACACGGACATCGACAGCATTCAGTATCAACCGAAGTATCCCAAAATGGATGTAGGAGAGCTTTCGTTGGTTGACGGGATTATTCAAGATAAAGAGGGGAAAGAATACATCCTGTCCAAAGAGCTTGCCAATCCGGAACTCCAGCGTAGTATATTTTCTCTTCATACAATCCCTGAGGCACAAATTCAAGATGTTATCGATCAGATTACATCAAAGCAAAAATCAGCTGTTGTTATGCAATATGTTGCCAATGCATTCGCGTATGTAAGCGGGGCACTGGCTGGTGAAGGGCTGTATGAACTCATTGCAGGTGATGAAGACCTGGGGCTTACTTTTCTGGCCATGGGTGGTGTAGGCATTTTAGGAACATTCGCTATATTTATCCCGATACAGATGGGAATTCAGAAAAGTTCGGTAAACGTACTTGAAGAAGGAATATTGAAACCGCATAACCAATCCATCAGTGGCACCGGGGCTGTAAGTTACTTTCAACCAGAGTGCCTTAAGGTCGGTTTGGGTTTTCAGAACGCAGCAGGAACCGTTACTCCATCCTTTAAAGTGGTTTACACTTTTTGATGCTTTTGACGCCATCTGTTGTACCTTCAACCTGTTGAAGGGTGAAATTGGAAAACATAATTTGTTTGTCGCTATGTTAAAGAAAATGAGTATCCTGAAATGGTTTATCGTTCTTTCTCTGGTCATGGGAGTGTTCTTTTTGAATTCCTGCAAAACAGACGACTTTGGATTGAAGAGAGCCTTATATCCGTCAAAAATATTTATAAACAATTTTCTCCAAACGGAATACCAATACAACGATCAAATGCGGGTCGAAAAGGTTGTGTATTATGATACCCTGGGGAATGCTATTCAACAACAACAATACGAATTTGAAAAAGGTTTGCCCGTAAAGATAACCCGATATGGCCTGGGGGATCAGCCGAATCAGATTACGGTGAATGAATACAATGATCAACTCCTTTTGATTAAATCGACCGATTATCAAGCGGACGAAAAAACAGAAATACGATCCAGTGTTTATGCGTATGATCAAAAAAATCAATGTGTTCGGGTTGAGACTTATTTTAACAACAAGCAGGCGGGTTATAATGCCGTGAATCAATTCGATAATGAGAACCTGTCGCAAACACAGATCTATGTTCACGATTCACTGGCGGCCACAATAAATTACACCTACGATGATAAGTTGAATTATCTAAGCCATTCATCAACAGCAATTATCAAATACAGTAAAAATAATCCGACTTCTTCCTCCTCCGCCTCAATGAATTCATCCGGTTTCGTGGTTGTACAGATCACGCCCAGCTTTTCGATTTTATGGACTCCGAGAAGTTCTGTTTATGCATACAATGAGGATGGTTATCCGGTGAAGGAAACGAGAACGTATTTCAGGGAAAAAAATCCCGTGGAATTATTTGAATATGAGTATATCGAAAAAGTCCGATAACTTGTATTTCCGGATTCAATTTATTCCATTCGGTTCCATTAGCTGAACGGATGGCAATTCTTTTTTACCGTTTATGATTCTCTGTCATTGCCACATTTTGCCCAAAATTTTGGGCGGGGACTACCAATAACAGTTCACGTATAAGGTGTCTTTCCGAATGCGGCAAAGCGGAATGAGGAATCTGTTGTTTCCATGGATTCCTCGTCGCTTCGTTTCCCTTCCAATAACAGATTGCGACCTAAGTGTCATTCCGACGATCCCGATGGCTATCGGGAGAGGAGAATTGAAAATCGACGTAGTCAAATCTGCCGATACAAGGGATCCCTCGTCGCTTCGCTTCCCTCGGAATGACACCTTATTTCAACAGTCGTTGCCGCATTATGTCCCAAGTATTGGCTAGGAATTTGCCCTGGCAGATACAAATAAAGTTCTTTTACACCTGCACCTCCACTTTCGCACCTGCAATAATTTCAGCCACAACATCGGGATCGAGCAGGGTGGATATATCCCCCAGGTTGGTGGCATCGCCTTCCCCGATTTTTCGAAGAATGCGGCGCATGATTTTCCCGGAGCGGGTCTTGGGTAAACCTCTAACGATTTGTATGGCATCGGGTTTGGCAATCGGGCCGATAAATACATTGACGATGGCCTTGATTTCTTTCTCGATCAGTTCCGGATCTTTTCCCTGAAAGTCGGTGCACGAAACGTAGGCGTAAATCCCCGAGCCTTTAATGTCGTGTGGATAACCGACAACCGCCGACTCGTTGATCAGTGGATGCAGGTTAATCGCGTCTTCCACTTCGGCTGTTCCGATCCGGTGTCCCGATACATTGATCACATCGTCAATCCGCCCGATGATGCGGTAGTAGCCGTCTTCATCTCTTTTGGCCGCATCTCCGGTAAGATACAATCCTTTATAGGCCGAAAAATAGTTCTCGTAACAGCGTTTATGATCGCCGTAGGTGGTACGGATCATCCCTGGCCAGGGAAATTTAATACACAAAATACCCTCGACATTGTTACCGAAAATTTCATTTCCTTCCGGATCGACAAGAATGGGTTGTATTCCCGGGAGGGGGAGTGTGGCATACGAGGGTTTTGTCGGGGTGATTCCGGCCAAAGGAGAAATCATAATGCCCCCGGTTTCGGTTTGCCACCAGGTATCGACAATCGGGCATTTCCCTTTTCCAATCAGATCATGATACCAGTTCCAGGCATCTTTGTCGATGGGCTCGCCAACGGTCCCCAAAACTTTGAGCGAAGAAAGATTATGCTGTTCAACCCATTTCGGACCGCTGGCGATAAGGGATCGAATGGCCGTAGGTGCCGTATAAAACTGATTGACTTTGTATTTTTCGACGATGCTCCAAAACCTTCCAGCATCGGGCCAGGTAGGGATCCCTTCGAAAATGAGCGTTGTTGCACCGGCCAGCAAAGGGCCATAGGTTATATAGGAGTGGCCGGTTATCCAACCAATATCTGCGGTACACCAGTATATATCGTTTCGCTCGTATTGGAAAACATTTTTGAACGTGTATTCGGAATAGACCATATAGCCGCCAATGCTGTGAAGCACTCCTTTGGGTTTCCCGGTCGAACCGGAAGTATAGAGGATAAACAGGGGATCTTCCGAATCCATTTCTTCGGCCACATTTACATCATTCACCCTCAATGCATTCATGCCACCAGGCATCGCGCCCTTTTTGCATGGGGATCTCTTCTCCGGTACGTTTTAAAACGATGGTTTTTTTAACAGTCGGACAATCCGACAGGGCATCATCCACGATCTTTTTTAAGGGTATGGTTTTTGATCCCCGGAATCCTCCATCGGCCGTTATGACGAGATTGCATGATGCATCGATGATCCGGTCGGAAAGGGAAGTGGCCGAAAATCCGGCAAAAATGATCGAATGAATGGCTCCGATTCGGGCGCAGGCCAGCATGGCGATTACCAATTCGGGAACCATGGGCAGGTAGATGGCCACGCGGTCGCCTTTTTTTATACCCTGATGCAACAGGGCATTGGCAAATTGTTTCACCTTCATGAACAGTTGACCATATGTAAGGCTGGTTCCTTGCTCATCGGGTTGGTTTGGCTCCCAGTAAATAGCAACCTGATTCTGTAACTCAGAAATGTTTCGTTCGAATATATTTTCGGTTATATTGAGTTTGCCCCCAAGAAACCATTTTACCTCCGGGGCATTATCCCCGTCAAATTTCCATTCCAATGTTTTATCCCATTTTTTTCTCCAGAAATGGGTTTCGGCAATTTCTTCCCAGAAACGTTCGGGATTCTCGATGCTTTCCTGGTATTTCTGATGATAATCGGACCACGTATGGATTGTTTGTGGCATACGGATGGATTTTTTGGCTTTATTCATTCTATTTTAGCGATCCCCGGGATTTTATTTCCAAAGGTTTCTGTGTTTATTTGTTTTGTACGGAATTGAGCGATGAAATAGAGGGAAACGGGTTTTAGGGAGAATTCGGGCATTATTGATTCCAAACCGACCCCAGTTCGTTGATCTCCAGGTATTCTACCATTACCTCGCCCCCGATTGTGTACAGTAAATACCGGTTGTTTTCGGGAGCCGCTGTGAAGGCAGCGCTTAAAAAATAGTTGCCTCCGTCGAGATAAATTTCAAGGGTGGAATGGTCGATCAGAAGTTCAAATTCCATTTTATTTCCTTTGGGTTCATAGTCGATTCGGCCTCCGGGCGCCGAAAAACTTTTCCGGGGAACATGGTAGTTGATCTCTGTTCCGTTGTTTTCGCGGTCGCAGCGCAGGATGAAACCCACCTGGTCGCAATTCAGCAAATCGAACACGCCTTTTATGTGATAGGTTTTTCCCCTAAGCCGGGAAAGAAGGTTGTTGTTGATACCGGGATAAATTTTCTTGTTTTCGATAATCGTTTTTTTCTCATACAAGCGTTCCAGTTCCCGGATGGGTTTTCTTCGTATTTCAATGCCGGAGGGAGTTTCGTGAAGCGAAAGCTCGGATGGAAAAGTGAACATTCCGTTTGTTGGTAGATCGGGCATTTGCTCGCTTTGAAGTTCTGAAATCAGGATGTGCCGGCTATGATCGGGATCGTAAAAGCAAAGGGATGCCCCGGTGTGTGTTCCGTAATCAAATTTTGTCAAGGGTGTCAGCAGTTCCATTTGGGAACCGTCGAAACGGGTCAGAAGGCAATTTCCCTTACTGGTGAAAAAGAACCAACGGGTATCGTCGGCTTTTCGGTCAACGGGTAACTCGATCAGTCCCGGGTGGGTAAAGCGGAAATTGAAGGTGCTGGTATTTTCCCAGTTCAAACCATCGGGCGAACGAAATATATTTTGCGTCGAATCGCTGTGGTTGTATGCGAGCATTACCCAGTTCAGGGTTGGCTCGTGCCAGAAAACAAAAGGGTCGGCCGAATGAAGGATGTCGGCGCCCTTCACTTTATCTTTTTTCCACCAGAGAAATTCATCGTTCGAGCCGGTTTTAAAAATGCCTTCTTCCGGGATATTATAAAAGGCAGAAAAGGTATGATCGAGGGCGACTACGGTACCCCATCCGGGCATGTCGCAGGTGTTTCCGGATTGCCCGGAAACCGGAACAAGCACCGGTTCGTGAAAATTCCAGTGCAAAAGATCCGTGCTCGAAGCATGGCCCCATTGGAGGGTGTCGGTTTGAAGTCCGGTGGGATTGTATTGGTAAAAGAGATGGTACGTCGAATCGCTTTTCACCATGCTGACGGGAGCGGCGAGCCGGTT
Organism: Prolixibacteraceae bacterium; assembly: GCA_036725585.1. Taxonomy (GTDB): domain Bacteria; phylum Bacteroidota; class Bacteroidia; order Bacteroidales; family Prolixibacteraceae; genus DAIMEA01. Next base: position 5,639 of record DAIMEA010000227.1, read on the forward strand.
GCTGGCAATCGTGAAATGAAAGCGGGGACGGTATTCCTCCCCGAACAGGGGAGCGGGCTCGTTTTTTCGCGCATGGCTTGCAACAGAAAAGCAAGCTGCGAGCAAAAGAAAAGGGATCTTGTTCATCGTTTGTTATGGTTCACGTACAGGTTTGTCAAAGATAACAGAAAAAGTGTCTTTACCGCCCTACCACTGAATCGGGGTTCTTCCGTTTTCGGTCAGGTATTGGTTGGCACGACGAAAGTGATGATTCCCAAAGAAACCCCGAGAGGCCGAAAGGGGAGAAGGATGCACCGATTCGAGGACAAGATGCCTCGCGCGGTCGATCATTTCTCCTTTTCGCTGGGCATAGGCTCCCCAAAGCAGGAAAACCAGGTTCTCCCGTTTCTCCGAAAGATGGCGGATGGCCGCATCGGTAAACGTTTCCCAGCCTTTTCCCTGGTGGGAACCCGCCTGATGAGCCCTGACCGTCAGCGTTGCATTTAGCAACAAAACGCCCTGTTGTGCCCACCGGCTCAGATCTCCGTTCGGAGGGACCGGTACGCCCAGGTCGTCGTGGATTTCTTTAAATATATTCCGTAACGAAGGGGGGAAATCGACTCCTTCCCTCACCGAAAAACAAAGCCCGTGCGCCTGTCCCGGTCCGTGGTAGGGATCTTGCCCGATAATAACCACCTTGGCTTCATGAAAAGGGCAAAGATTAAAGGCGTTGAAGATATCCCTGCCGGCCGGGTAAACGGTATGGCGCTGGTATTCGCCGCGTACAAATTCGGTCAATAATGAAAAATAGGCTTTGTCGAATTCGGGCTGCAAAATTTCTTTCCACGAGGATTCCATTTTTACGTCCATAGGATTGAGGTATTATTGGGAACATGATTTCTCATATTCGCTAAAGATAGCAAAAGCATTTATTCGAGCGAAAACCATTTTCTGAGTTCTTCGGTACGCGGTGATTCATTCTTGTGGAAAAAGAGATTGAGATGGGCGTCGTACCGGTAATCTTTGGCATATTTTTCTCCGTTGGCTACC
>DAIMEA010000228.1:0-6650 GCA_036725585.1 Prolixibacteraceae bacterium
ATGTGGAAGACCTGAAGGAACTGGTTGTAAAATTCAAGGCTGCCGTTAAGAAAGTTACCGGGCACGATTTCCCGATCGATCCCTGGGAACAACTCTGGGGAGCCGTAGCCGCTGTTTTCGACAGCTGGAAAAACCCGAGGGCTAATTACTACCGGGCCATGAACAACATACCCGAAGAATGGGGAACCGCAGTGAATGTTCAGGCCATGGTTTTCGGGAACATGGGCAATAACTCGGCTACCGGTGTGGCTTTCACACGCGACGCGGCAACCGGCGAAGATATATTCAACGGCGAATACCTGATCAATGCGCAGGGCGAAGACGTCGTTGCCGGTGTACGTACCCCGCAGCAAATCACGAAAGAAGGCTCCCTTCGTTGGGCGCAACTGGCCGGCGTTTCCGAAGAAATCCGGGCAAGCAAATTTCCTTCGCTCGAAGAATCGATGCCCGAGGCGTATAAAGCCCTCGCCGAAACCGAGACCAAACTCGAAAATTATTTCCGCGATATGCAGGACCTGGAGTTTACCATCCAGGACGGGAAACTCTGGATGCTCCAAACCCGAAACGGGAAGCGTACCGCCGCAGCTATGGTGAAAATCGCCATGGACATGTTGCGCGAAGGCATGATTGATGAAAAAACCGCACTTATGCGGCAGGAACCCAATAAATTAGACGAATTACTCCATCCGGTTTTCGACAAAAAAGCCATGGCCCGAGCCCAGGTTCTGGCCAAAGGTTTGCCCGCTTCGCCCGGCGCTGCTACCGGACAAATCGTATTCCATGCCGATGAAGCTAAAAAATACCCGACCACCATACTGGTCCGGATCGAAACTTCGCCCGAGGACCTCGAAGGAATGGACATTGCCAAAGGCATCCTGACCGCCCGGGGCGGCATGACCTCCCATGCAGCTGTTGTGGCCCGCGGAATGGGTAAATGTTGCGTTTCGGGCGCCGGCGAATGCAAAATCGACGGAAAAGCACGTACACTCACAGCCAGCGACGTGACCCTGAAAGAAGGCGACTGGATTTCGCTAAACGGATCGACCGGTGAAGTGTACAACGGAAAAATTGCCACCATCGACCCGGAATTGAGCGGCGACTTTGGGGAAATCATGATACTGGCCGACAAATACCGCAAAATTAACGTACGCACAAACGCCGAAACCGGACGCGATGCCAAACAGGCGCGGGCCTTTGGTGCCGAAGGAATTGGCCTTTGCCGTACCGAACATATGTTCTTCGAAGGAGAACGAATTAAAGCCATGCGCGAAATGATCCTGGCCGACGACGAAGCCGGTCGAAGAAAAGCGCTCGCGAAACTGCTGCCCATCCAACGAAAAGACTTTTCCGATGTGTTTGAAGCCATGGACGGGCTGCCCGTTACCGTTCGACTGCTCGACCCTCCGCTGCACGAATTTGTTCCGCACGAAGAAGCGAATCAAAAAGAAATGGCTCAGGAAATGGGCATCTCGGTCGAAACCGTCCGGCAAAAGGTCGAAAGCCTGCATGAATTCAATCCCATGCTGGGACACCGCGGATGTCGCCTGGGCAATACCTATCCCGAAATCACCGAAATGCAGGCCCGCGCCATTATCGAAGCAGCCCTCGACCTGAAGAAAAAAGGACTTGTGGTGCTTCCCGAAATCATGATCCCGCTGGTTGGAACCGTGAAGGAACTGAAAATGCAGGAAGAAATCGTGCGAAAAACGGCCGATACGGTTTTTGCCGAACGCAACGAAAACATCGCCTACCTCGTGGGAACCATGATCGAAGTGCCCCGTGCTGCCGTAACAGCCGACCAGATCGCCGAAGTGGCCGAATTTTTCTCCTTTGGCACCAACGATTTAACCCAGATGACCTTCGGATACTCGCGCGACGATGCCGGAAAATTCCTGCCCGTATACCTGAAAAAGGGCATTCTGAAAAACGATCCCTTCCAGATTCTCGACCAGGAAGGCGTGGGCCAACTGGTGGAAATGGGCATCCAGAAAGGCCGAAGCAAACGGGAAAAACTGAAAGTAGGAATTTGCGGCGAACATGGCGGCGAACCTTCATCGGTCGAATTCTGCCATCGCGTGGGCATGAACTATGTTTCCTGCTCTCCCTTCCGTGTACCCATTGCCCGCCTGGCCGCAGCACAGGCTGCCCTTAAGGAGGCTAAATAAACATTATTGCGCTGCTTATAGCACCAATGCTTACATCCCAATACAGGAGGATAATAAAAAATCCTGCCGCTCTCCGGCAGGATTTTTTTTTGCCGTATTGACAATTGAAAAAGGATTGTTGACCTTTGAACCATGATAACAATCATCATTTTTATAAGCCTAAGCCTGTTCATTGTATTCATTTCGGCACGAAATCTGAAAAAGATCCACAGTCACGGGTTCTTTCGTTTTTTAAGCTGGGAGTGCATTGCCTGGCTCTTTGCCAACAACTACCGCTACTGGTTTACCGATCCGTTTAGTATCCCGCAGTTTTTCTCCTGGTTCTTTCTGATTGTAGCAGTCTATATGGTGCTGGCAGGCGTGGTAACGATGAAGAAAAAAGGCAGGGCCGAAAAAAAGGCCCGCGACGAAGAGCATCTCTTTTCGTTTGAGGCAACAACGGCTTTGGTCAGCGAAGGGATCTTCCGGTACATCCGCCACCCTCTGTATGCATCGTTGTTGTTTCTGAACTGGGGCGTGTTTTTAAAGCATTTTGAAATCCATCTGCTTGTAACAGCCATTGCATCAACTATTTTCCTCTATATAACCGCCCGTTATGACGAAAAGGAGTGCGAGGAATATTTCGGGGAAGAATACCGGCTATACCGGAAAAGAACCCGGCTCTTTATTCCATGGATCGTATAATACATTTAATATAAATAAACGAACAATTGCGGATATGAGCGTATCGTATATTGAATACAGGGGTAAACGAATAATGTACATCGATTACACAAAATGCAAAACCATCGATGAATCGTTTGCCGTTCTCGAAGAAGTGAAAAAGGAATACGAACGGACAAGTGGCATAATGCTCACCCTGAACAATTTCACCGGGGCTTACGGAAATACCGATTTCCTGCAACGAGCCAGCAAATATGCCAAAGAAATCTTTAACCTGAGGAATGCGAAAAATGCCTGCATCGGGGTAACCGGGATCAAAAAAGTGTTGCTGCAGGCATATAATTCGTTGATGAAGGACAAACTGGTTCCCTTCGAGACGCTGGAAGAAGCGCTGGATTACCTGGCCAAAGACTAAAATCCTTGTTACGAGCCAAGAGGGCCGGCCACAACCGTCCAAAGCTGATCGTCGTGCAAATACCGATGGGCCAATTCCTGTAAGCGCTCCGGTGTGATTTGCCGGATGGTTTGTAATTGTTTGTTCAACTGCTGCAGGTCGCGATCGTTTTCGAGAAAGGCTTTCAATGTTTCCGATGTGGCGAGTATTCCGTCGATACTCCGGAGTATCTCGCCCGTCATAAAGTTCCGCACCAAATCCAGTTCTTTATCGCTCACCGCTTCTGCGATCAAACGTCTCCTTTCATTCGCAATTTCATTAAGGGCAGCCATTCCCACACCGGCCCCTACCTCGGTCATTATGGAAAAATAAGCAGCATTCCGTAAGATAAAAATCCCCGAGCCAATACCATAGGTATAGCCCTTTTCTTCGCGAAGTTTGGTCATGAGGCGGGAACCAAAATAACCGCCCAACAAGGTGGAAAGAACGATTAAACCCTCGAAATCGGGATGGCCATACCCGGGTACGGGTCGTCCGATACGGATGGCCGATTGCAGCGCATCGGCCTTTTCTACCCAATGAACGTGTTCGGGATCGGAAGCGACCGGGAATGAAAGGGAAGTTTCTTCAGGTTCAGCCTCCACTTCATTCCGGCCAAAAAGGCTTTCGAGTTGCTTCAGAGCCTGCTCCGGCCGATTCCCGGCAACAACGATCCGGGGCCGTTTCTTTCGGTAGTTTTTCTCATGAAATGCAATCATTTGTTCGCGTGTCAACCGATCGTAATCATCAAGAGAGTTGGTGTTGGCATAGGGATGCCGCTCCCCAAAAAGGACCTGCGAAAAACGTTTTTGGGCCATCACTTTCACCTTGCTGTTCTCAATCCGGAACTGCTGCTTTTTTTTGGCGATCTGTGCCCGGCATTCCATTTCGGGAAACACGGGTTCGAAAATTATTTCAGCCGTTTTTGCCAGAATGTCGTCCAGATAGGTATTTAAGGTCAGAACACTGACAAAGCCATATTGCTGGTCGGCCGATTGTTGCAGGTACGCACCCCGCGAATCAAAGAATTCGGCGCTTTGTTGTGCCGTGCTGTTCCGGGTTCCCTGGTTCAGAAAAGCATTGGTCAATCCGGCCACCAGGTTGGCCGACTGGTACCAGGACCCGGCATCGAACAAAAAATCGATTTTGCACAGTTCCTGACTTCCACCCTCCAGCAACCAGACTTCGGTTCCGTTGGGAAAAACAACTTTATTGGGTTCTGGTACCGCTAGCTTATCCGGAACGGTTATGGGTGGCATTTGCAATCTGTCGGTCATTTCTTCCGGGAATAATAAAGAGTGGAACTATTTTCTTCCCGAAATATTTTCCGGGCGGTTTCGCGCATTTTATCCGCAGTCACTTCTCGGTACCGATCAAACCTTTGGTTGATCATCCGGGCATCGCCCAGCAATTCATAGGTCGCGAGCGACATCGCTTTGTTCAGGTAGCTTGTTTCGGAGTAAACCAGGTTGGCTTCCACCTTGTTGATCACTTTTTTCAGCTCGTTATCGGGGACAAGGGTCGTTTTCATTTCGTCGAGTTCGGTACGGATGGCTTCCAGTGCTCGGTCGAAATCCACTCCGGCCATTAATTTTCCGGCAACGGTAAAAAGCCCGGGATCGGTATCGCCGGATATATAGGCGTCGAGTTCGCTAAACAATTGCTGTTCCATAACCAGACGTCGGTACATCCGGGAAGAATTCCCGTTCGAAAGAATATCGGAAATGAGGTCGGCAGCATGATAATCGCTCCCCAGCTTCCTGTCCATGTGATACGACACATAAAGTCCGTCGAAGGGAACATCGCGTTCGACCCTCTGTTCGCGCGGGGCGCTTTGCTCCGGCTCGACAGGAAGATTCCGGACAGGCACCGTACGTACCGGCAAGTCGCCAAACCATTTTTCAGCCAGGCGGAAGACGGACTCCGTTTCGACCTTTCCCGACACAACCAACACAGCATTGTTGGGTGCATAATGACGGTAAAAAAAATCGCGCACATCGTCGAGCCGGGCTTTTTCGATATGCGAAATGTCCCTCCCGATAGTGGGCCAACGGTAGGGATGCACAGTGTAGCCCAGCTCCCGGATGAGGGAGGAAACATCGCCATAGGGTTGGTTTAGGTACCGTTGTTTGAATTCCTCGATTACCACATTCCGTTGCACATCGAGGGAGCGTTGGCTGAAAGCAAGTTCGAGCATCCGGTCCGATTCGAGCCAAAATGCTGTTTCGATGTTCGGGGCCGGAAGGGTAATGTAGTAATTGGTGACATCGTTTGTGGTGAAGGCATTGTTTTCGCCGCCAGCCTGTTGTACCGGGGAATCAAAATCGGGGACATGCATCGATCCTCCAAACATCAGGTGTTCAAAAAGATGGGCAAAGCCTGTTTTTTCCGGATCTTCGTCGCGCGCCCCCACATCGTACATCACGTTTACCGCGGCCATGGGCGTCGAATCGTCGGGGTGAACGATCACGGTCAGTCCGTTTTTCAGTTTCATTTTTTCGAATTCGATCATTCCAATGCAATTTGCCGTCAAAAGAAAGCAAAAAAAGAATGCGGTCAAATGGCCCGGAATTACGAAGATGCAAAAACACTACTGCCATGGGAAAAAAATGATTGGGCAGTAATGAATTAGGACAAAAAATATCTCACCCCACGAATCTTAATTAATCAAGCTCAATGCCCATTTTGAAGCCCGTTCAATTTCTCCTTCCTTAAGGGGTCCCTGTTCTCCGCTAACCAAAAATCCTTCGGGGGGCGCCAACAGGGTGGCCCCTCTTTTGGTTAATGCCTTCGAAAGCGAGGTGGCAGCATAGCCGCCCGTATTTACCATAAAACGAAAGGCTTTCGATTTGATCGTCTCCAAATCAATTCGCGTATCAAAAGCGGCTACCGCCAGCCCGCTCAGGTTTTGGGGCATCCGGGTTTTCAGCAAAGACAGGGTGTTTTCCGATGGACGAAATCCACGGGTTGGCGACCCCATAATCAGAAGCTTTACATCGTGGAATTGTTCGGGAGTGACATCAATGGCCCTGAGGGCGGTAACTTCATAATCAGCCTGAAGCGTTTTTGCTATGGCCTGCCCAATTTCTTCGGTGTTTCCAAAATACGAATCGTAAATTATGAGTGTTTTCATCGCTAAATTATTTGTTTTCAAGGCCGGGTGCCAGCCAATCCGGCGGCAAAAAACACGTATGATGAATTATCATCTGCTTTCGGGATGAACGATTCACGCTTGTTTTATGGCTATTGAAACATTTTCTTCATCATAGGTAGAAAGAAAAGTGGAATAATTACAGTCCATAAAACATTTTGTGAAAATCATAGAAATGGAATGCTGGATACTGGATACTGGATACTGGATACTGGATACTGGATACTGGATACTGGAT